>NZ_PJJK01000118.1:0-184524 GCF_002929785.1 Cryobacterium sp. Y62
TCTCAGCCATACCCGCCACCCGAGGGTGATCGACACACTACGACAGTCCCGAAATCACCCACCACAACAACGTAAGGACGGGGTCTCTGTATGAGTCCCGCGCGCGATTCGTGGCTAAGTCAGGAGATTCCCGGACACGAAGCATGTTGTTCGCACACTGTCGGGCCCGGTCGGCCCTCACGCTAGAGGATTTCCTGAATTAGCCACATCATGCGGAGGGTCTGAACTCGTCCATTGCGGAAGCCGTCGCGGCGCGCGGCCCGAGTGGCGGGTCGAGCAGGCGGCCGGAGTGGCATTGGCACCGCTAAGTGGCTGATTCAGGAAAGGCACCCGACCACTCAGGCGTGCACCGGACTGGTCCGCGGGCGCACAGCCCTCCCCCGGCGGATTTCCTGAATTAGCCACGGGGAGAGTGAAAAGAGGGGGCAGAGAGACGGACCATGCCGAAAGCCCGGCCCCGCAGAGGCAGGGCCGGGCTTCGGATGCTGCTGTGTGGGAGTTAACGTACGTCTTCGTCGACCCAGTCGAGGGTTTTCGTTACGGCCTTCTTCCAATTGCGCAGGAGGCGGTCAGCCTCGTTCTTGTCCATGGCGGGCTCCCAGCGGGAGTCTTCCTGCCAGTTGGAACGCAGGTCGGCGAGGCCGTTCCAGAATCCGACCGCGAGGCCGGCCGCATACGCTGCGCCGAGGGCCGTAGTCTCGGCAACCACCGGACGCACGACGGGCACGCCGATGATATCGGCCTGAAACTGCATGAGCAGGTCGTTCGCCGTGGCCCCTCCGTCGACCTTGAGCTCGGTCAGAGGCACTCCGGAGTCGGCGTTGACCGCGTCGAGCACCTCGCGGGTCTGGTACGCGATGGCCTCGAGCGCCGCACGGGCGATGTGGCCCTTGTTCACGTAGCGGGTGAGGCCGACCAGGGCGCCGCGGGCATCCGACCGCCAGTACGGCGCAAACAGGCCGGAGAACGCCGGCACGAAGTAGGCCCCGCCATTGTCCTTGACCGTTTTTGCCAGGTCTTCAATCTCGGACGCGTTCTTGATGAGGCCGAGCTGGTCGCGCATCCACTGCACGAGCGAACCGGTCACGGCGATCGAGCCCTCAAGCGCGTAGTGCACCGGCTCGTCACCAAGCTTGTAGCCCACGGTCGTGAGCAGGCCGTTCTTCGAGTGGACGATTTCGGTTCCGGTGTTGAAGATCAGAAAGTTTCCGGTGCCGTAGGTGTTCTTCGCCTCGCCCTGGTCGAACGCGGCCTGGCCGAAGGTCGCCGCCTGCTGGTCGCCAAGGATTCCGGCGATCGGCACCTCGCGCAACAGGCTGTGCCCGCTCGCGATGCCGTAGACCTCGGACGACGACTTGATCTCGGGCAGCATCGACCTGGGCACGTCGAAAATGCTCAGAATCTCGTCGTCCCACTGCAGGGTTTCGAGGTCCATGAACATGGTGCGGCTCGCGTTGGTGACGTCGGTCGCGTGCACGCCGCCCTCGGTGCCGCCGGTCAGGTTCCACAGCACCCAGGAATCGGTGGTGCCGAACAGGAGGTCACCGGCATCCGCTTTCGCGCGTGCGCCCTCGACGTTTTCGAGGATCCAGACGATCTTGGTGCCGGAGAAGTAGGTGGCCAGCGGCAGGCCGACCTTGTCCTTGAAACGCTCGACACCGCCAACCGCTGCGAGACGGTCGACGATCGCCTGCGTGCGGGTGTCCTGCCAGACGATGGCGTTGTAAACCGGCACACCGGTGTTCTTGTCCCACACCACAGCGGTTTCACGCTGATTGGTAATGCCGACGGCCTCGATGTCGTGGCGGGTGATGTTCGCCTTCGACAGCGCCTGGCCGATGGCCTCACGCGTGTTGTCCCAGATTTCCTTCGGGTCGTGCTCGACCCAGCCGGCCTGCGGCAGAATCTGTTCGTGCTCAAGCTGACCGGTCGAAATGATCGATCCGGACTTGTCGAAGATGATCGCTCGGGAGCTCGTCGTTCCCTGGTCGATGGCGAGAACATACTTGACCATGTATAACTCCTTTGTTGTTCCAGGCGGGTATTACGTATACAAACGGATGCTGCAGGATACGTCGAAAAGGTTTAGCCCAGGATGGGCAGCAGCACTCCCGATAGGGCGCCGGCGAGTACGCCGCCGATGATCGGACCAACGACCGGTACCCAGGAATACGCCCAGTCACTCGAACCCTTGCCCTTGATCGGCAGCAGGAAGTGGGCGATACGCGGGCCGAGGTCACGCGCGGGGTTGATGGCGTAGCCGGTGGGCCCACCGAGCGATGCGCCGATCGCGATCACCAGCAGAGCCACCGGCAGCGCGCCGAGGGCCGCGAGACCGCCGCCGTCACCGTTGCGTCCGAAGCCGATGACCACGAAGACCAGCATGAAGGTGCCGATGATCTCGGTGACGAGGTTCCAGCCGTAGGAGCGGATGGCCGGCCCGGTCGAGAACACACCGAGTTTGTTGGCCGCTTCCGGCTCCTGGTCGAAGTGCTGCTTGTAGGCGAGCCAGACCACAACGGCACCGAGAATCGCACCGATCATTTGCGCGCCGAGGTAGGTCAGGATCGACACCGGGTTGACCGGAACTCCAGAGCCGAACGTATCGGCGCCGCTCGCGACGAGGCCGAGCGTGACGGCCGGGTTCAGGTGGGCGCCCGAGTTGTAGGCGGCGATCACACCGGCATAAACGCCCAGGCCCCATCCGATTGTGACCATGAGAAAGCCACCGCCGAAGCCCTTGTTCTTGGCGAGCGCGACGTTGGCGACTACACCACAGCCGAGGAGGATGAGGATGGCTGTTCCCACGACCTCCGACATAAAGACGACACCGAGATTGTCCACATTGACCTTTCAGATGGGGTGCTACCGACTGACGTTGTTGTCGAGTCCGGCGATCGTGCTGTTGTACCTGTCTAAAAACGTATCGGCACCTGGGTCCGTGCCGGTCGATTATTCGTGCACGTTCGTGCAGATTGTCGGCAATAGCACCCAGGCCGACACACCTACTCAGCGAGCGCGGTGCCCGCGCTGATCGGGGCCAGTGCCACTCCGTGCACCTCGCTCAGGATGCTGTGGGCCAGTCTGACCTCTTCGGCCAGACGCCCAGCGTCCCACCCGAGGACCGGGGCGACGACGAGCGCTATCTCCTCAACTAGCAGGGTGGTCACTGCGCCGACGAAGGCCATGCTGGTGCGGCGCAGCAGCATGTCGATCAGACGTACGACGCTCTCGGTCGACGCCAGGAATTCGATCTCGCGCCGGCTGTAAGCCGGGTTGTTCGCGAGCGGGGCATCCGCTGGCGCAGTCGGGTCGGTCAGGAAGTCGATAACCTCGCTCGCGCGGGTGCCATAGCGGGCCAGCAGGGCGGCGGCGCGGTCATGGCCTACCTCGTCGCCATTGGCGGTGACCCAGACGAGGTGGGCGGCCTCCGTTGCCGGAAAATCACGGCCGCCGCCGATGGCGAGGCCTTCGGTCGAGACGGTCCGCGGCAGGCCGAGCAGTTTCAAAATATCGGTGCTCAGATGCTCGGCAAGGGCGCGGAAGGTGGTCCATTTGCCACCGACCAGACTGAGTAGGGTGCCGTCTGCGACGCCCGCGCGGGGCAGCGGGCGCGACTCGATGCGGTAGTCGCGGGAGACAAAACCGGGAGCTTCGTCGTCGTGGCGCGGCAGGGGGCGCACGCCGGCGAAGCGGTAGACGATGTGCGACCGATCGACTTTCACCGTTGGGAAAACGTGCGCGACCAGGTCGAAGAAGTAGTCGATCTCGGGTTCGGTGCAGCGAATCGGCTTGCTCATATCGTGTTCGAGGTCGGTCGTGCCGACCAAAACCCGACCCATGAGCGGGTAGATCAGCACAATGCGGCCGTCTTCGTGCTCGAAGAAGATCTCGCGGCCGCCGGTCGCTGCGAGCAGTTGCGGGTTGTCGAGCACGATGTGGGAGCCCTTGGTACCACCCATGAAGGTACTCGGCTGGCCGAGGGCGTCGTTGGTCAGGTCGGTCCACGGCCCGCTCGTGTTGACGACGACATCCGCTTGAAAGGTGAATTCTTCACCGGTGATGGTGTTGCGCAGGAGCACGCCGTTGTCGCTCATGCCAGCTGCTTCAACATAGTTGGCGGCCCGGGCGTGCGGCCCGGCATCGAGACCGTCGCGCAGCACGTCGAGTGCGAGGCGCTCCGGGTCGTGCATCGCGGCGTCGTAGTAGGTGGCCGTGTACTTGAGGCCTGGATTCAGCAGCGGCAGTGCGGTGAGCGCCGCGCCACGGCCCTTGAACTCGTGGCGGGGCACCGTTCCCCCGTCCCGGGAGAAAGCGTCGTAGATCATCATGCCCAGTTTGATCAGCAGCGCGCCGCGCTCCACGTGCCTGGCACCCTGCTTGTGGGTGAGGAAGCGCAGCGGTGCCGCCATAACCCCGGAGAAGGTGGAGAAGATGGGGATGGTCGTCTGCAGCGGCAAGACGCAGTGCGGCGCGATCTTGAGCAGGCTGTTGCGCTCCGTCACCGACTCCTTCACCAGGCGAAACTCGCCGTTTTCGAGGTAGCGCACCCCGCCGTGGATCATGTGCGAACTCGCCGAGGAGGCGCCGGAAACGAAGTCGTTCTTCTCGACGATGACCACGTCGACGCCCTGCAGGGCCAGGTCGCGAAAGGTTGCGATGCCGTTGATACCGGCGCCGATGATGAGTACTTGGGCGTTGGGACGATCGGCGATCGCTGACGAAGTCTGTGCGTTTAAGAACGACATTGTTGTCACCTCTGTTCGGGCTTGCATTGGGCAGGCCATATGAATAGATTCAGTCTGACAGGCCGACACAATTTCTCACCCGTTGTGAACATACGTGCAAGGAGCCGCCGTGACTTTCGAAACCGACCCGGTGCAGTCCGATCGCAGCCGCGACGCCCTCACCGCAGCGCACCTCTATTACATGCAGGACCTCACCATGGAGGCGATCGCCCGTGAGCTGCACACCTCCCGTTCCTCCGTCTCTCGCTTGCTCAGTCATGCCAGGGAGACCGGTCTGGTGGACATCCAAATCAAATCTCCACTGGATGCCCCCAGTCGCCTCGAACAGCAGCTCGAGGCTCGGTTTCAGATCACCGCGCACGTCGTTCCGGTTCCCGATAGCGCGAGCGACGTCGATCGTCTGGAACGCGTGGCCCTCTCCGTTGCACGAATTCTCGGCCAGTATTTCGATTCGAACATGACCATGGGCATCGCCTGGGGCTCCACCATGAACGCGATCAGCCGGCACGTGACGCCCAAGCAGACCCACAACTCTCAAATCGTGCAGCTCAATGGCGCCGGAAACATGCGCACCACCGGTCTCGGCTACGCGAGCGAGATTCTCGGCCGGTTCGGAACAGCCTTCGGCGCGCACGTTCAGCAGTTTCCAGTTCCGGCGTTCTTCGACGACCCGGCCACCAAGCGGGCGCTCTGGCGGGAGCGCAGCATCAGCCGCCTGATCGACATGCAGGCCACCATGGACATCGCCCTGTTCGGCCTTGGCTCACCATTTTCGGGTGTGACCAGCCGCGTCTACGCCGGCGGCTACCTTGAGAAGGCCGAATTCGATGCGCTCAGCGCAGCCGGTGTGGTCGGCGACGTGGCAACGGTGTTTTACCGCGCCGATGGTTCGGCCGACGGGATCGCCCTGAATGAGCGTTCAACCGGCCCGGACTTCACGGTGCTGCGCCGCACCCCGCGCCGCATCTGCGTCGTAGCTGGCCGCTCCAAGCTTGCGAGCCTGCGCGGGGCCCTCGCCGCCCGACTGATCACCGACCTGTTCGTCGACGAGAGCACAGCCAGGGCTCTGGCCGAGGCCTTCTGAACTACTGACCGTGACAGCGGATGTCGGCGGGAATAGCACCGCGCACAGACTGTTGCACTATAACTAGAAGTAGTACACGTGCTCCGGGGTCGGCGTAATTCCGAACCGGCGGTTAAAGTCCGCGACCCGTTAGCCCCTTGTGAGAGAGGCGAAACGGTTGAGCTGGTGAAACTCCAGCACCGACGGTCAAAGTCCGGACGGGAGGCGCACGAGTCGGTTGGCCCCTATGGTCGACCGGCGGGTTTGTTCAGGTCTGCACACACCCATACCCCCGGAGCTCGTCCGATACGGATGAGGACGGGATGACCAACAACGCGGCAGTGCACACCCTGCACAGCGCCATGCGCCGCGCGCTCGAACTTGCGGCCCAAGGCCCGACCACCGGCGTCAACCCGCGGGTCGGCTGCGTCATTGTGAACGCCGAGGGCGACACGCTCGCCGAAGGCTGGCATCGCGGCGCCGGCAGCAAGCACGCCGAGGTCGATGCGCTGTCTCAGCTCGCCCCCGGCGCTGCACGCGGCAGCACCGTCGTGGTCACCCTGGAACCCTGCAACCATGTCGGCCGCACCGGTCCTTGCGCCGAGGCCCTGATCGAGGCCGGCGTCGCCCGCGTCGCCTACTCAGTGACGGACTCCGGCGAACGTTCCTGCGGCGGAGCCGACCGGCTGCGCGCTGCCGGAATCACCGTGCAGGCCGGCCTGCTCGTGGCGGAGGGCGAAGAATTCCTAGGCGACTGGCTCGTTGCCGCGCGCCTCGGCCGCCCGTTTGTCACGCTCAAGTGGGCGTCGAGCCTCGACGGTCGTGCAGCTGCGGCCGACGGCTCCAGCCGATGGATAACCGGCGCCGCAGCCCGCGTCGACGTACACCGGCGGCGCGGATCCTCCGCCGCGATCCTGGTCGGCACCGGCACCGTACTCGCCGACGATCCAGCCCTAACCGCGCGCGACGCCGATGGCGCACTGCTCGAGCAGCAACCGGTGCCCGTGATATTGGGCCGACGTGAGCTGCCGGCATCCACTGCCCTGTTCAACCACCCGCAGTCACCGCTGTTTTTCGACGGCCGCGACCTACCCGGCGTTCTTGCCGACCTGCACGGCCGGGGTCTGCGCAGCGTGTTCATCGAGGGTGGACCGACCGTGGCGAGCGCTTGCGTCGCGGCCGGGCTGGTCGATGAATATCTCATCTATCTGGCTCCGACGCTCATCGGCGGCCCTCGACTCGCCCTCACCGACATCGGTGTGGCCGCGATCGGTGAGCGGCGCCGCCTCTCCATTCTTTCCCTCGACCGCCTCGGCGACGATGTTCTCATCGTCGCCCGACCTCAGACCAACTAAGGAACCCATGTTCACCGGAATCATCGAGGAGCTCGGCCAAATCGAGCGCATCGAGCAGACAGCGGATGCCGCCCGCCTCACCATCCGCGGCCCGCTCGTGATCGATGGCGCCGGTCACGGCGACTCCATCGCCGTGCAGGGCGTCTGCCTCACCGTGGTCGAGCGCACCGCCGAAACCTTCACCGCCGACGTGATGGCGCAGACCCTGTCGATGTCGACACTGTCCACCGCCCGCGCTGGCTCCTCGGTCAACCTCGAACGCGCCGCCCTCGTCGGTGGACGCCTCGGCGGCCACATCGTGCAGGGCCACATTGACGGCACCAGCACCGTGCTCGTCGTCACCCCCGGCGACGCCTGGCGAGTGCTGCGGTTCAGCCTCAACGCCGAACTCGCGCCGCTCGTCGTCGGCAAGGGTTCGATCGCCATCGACGGCGTCTCCCTCACCGTGAGCAACATCAGCGCTGCCACCGACGCGAATCAGTGGTTTGAGGTGTCCCTCATTCCCGAGACCCTCGCGGCGACCACCCTTGGTGAGCGGGTGGCCGGCGACCGAGTCAACATTGAGACGGACATTCTGGCCCGCCACGTTGAACGGATGCTCGCCCTCGCCGCCCACAATTCCCAGCCCGAAACCGCACGCCAGCTTGCCGCCACCCCAAGGAGCGCATCATGAGCCTCGCCGATATTCCCTCCGCACTCGACGCCCTACGGCTCGGCCGACCGGTCATCGTCGCCGATGACGAGGGCCGCGAAAACGAGGGAGACGTCATTATCTCGGCCCAGCTCGCCACCCAGGAGTGGATCGCCTGGACGGTGCGCTACTCCTCGGGGTTCATCTGTGCCCCGATGACCAACGAGATCGCCGACCAGCTCGACCTGCCAGTGATGGTCTTGAACAACGAAGATCCCCTCGGCACTAATTACACCGTGAGCGTTGACGCGGCCGATCGACTGTCGACCGGTATCAGCGCCGCCGATCGGGCTCACACCCTGCGGGTTCTGGCCGATCCAGCTTCAGCACCGGCCAGCCTGCACCGCCCAGGCCACATCCTGCCGCTGCGCGCCCGCGACGGCGGCGTGCGCGAGCGTAGCGGCCACACCGAAGCCGGCGTCGACCTGATGAAACTGGCCGGCCTCGTACCGGTCGCGGCGATCGCTGAGATCGTGGCCGAAGACGGCGAGATGATGCGGCTGCCCGGGCTGCTCGAACTCGGCGAGCGCGAGGGCCTGCACGTCATCACGATCAAAGACCTGATCAGCTACCTCGACGAGTTCCACCCCAACGCAGCCCTACCGACGATCGCGCCTCTGATCGAGGCGCCGCGGGTTGACTTCGAGGTGGAGACCACCGTCCCCACTTCGCATGGGCTCTTTCGGGTGCGCGCCTACCGAGACCGTTCCACCGGCGCCGACCACGTCGCCTTCGTCGTCGGCGACCCGGTCAATGGCGCCATCGTGCGGGTGCACTCGGAGTGCCTCACCGGCGAAGCGTTCGGCTCGCTCAAGTGCGAGTGCGGACCGCAGCTCGACGCTTCACTCGACATCATCCAGGAGGAAGGCGGCGTGGTCGTCTACCTGCGCGGCCAGGAGGGGCGCGGCATCGGCCTCATCAACAAGTTGCGCGCGTACGAGTTGCAGGAAGATGGCCTCGACACTCTCGACGCTAACGTGGCGCTGGGTCTGCCTGTCGATAGCCGCGAGTACGGCGCGGCCACCAGCATCCTGCACGAACTGGGGTTGAGTTCGGTGCGGCTGCTCACCAACAACCCCGAGAAGGTGCGTCAGCTCGAACTGCACGGCGTCGCCGTGACCGAACGCGTGCCGCTCGTGGTGGGGATCGGCGAATACAACGAGGAATACCTCGCCACCAAGCGGGACCGCATGGGTCACCACATCACGAACATCGAAATCATGAACGGAATCGCCTAATGGCCGGAACTGGACCCACCCTCAGCGTTGACGGCAGAGCCTTGCGCGTCGTCATCGTGGCCGGTCTGTGGCATGACGTGATCACCGACGGCCTCATCGCCGGCGCTACCCGCGTGCTCGAAGCGAGCGGAGCCTCCTGGTCGCTCGTGCGGGTGCCGGGCAGCTTCGAACTGCCCGTCGCCTGCAAGGTCGCGCTTGAAAACGGGGCCGATGCGGCCGTCGCCCTCGGCGTGATCATCCGCGGCGGCACTCCACACTTCGAGTTCGTCTCCAATGCGGCAACCGATGGTCTCACTCGCGTTGCGCTCGACACCGGCAAGCCCGTGGGCTTCGGCGTGCTGACCCTGGACGACGAACAGCAGGGCCTCGACCGGGCCGGGCTGCCCGGGTCCAAGGAGGACAAGGGCGAGGAGGCGGCCTCCGCTGCCCTGGCTACCGCAATGCTGTTGCGGGAGCTGCGCGGGCACGTCGGGTAGTGCGCTGGCGTTCACCTAGGCTGAACGCATGGACCTTCTGCGCAATATTCTGCTCATTCTGCACTTCGTCGGCCTCGCCTCACTGCTCGGCGGCTTTCTGGTGCAGATCAAGCCGATCATTGCCGGCAAGGGCACAATCGTCGCCGCCATGTTCCACGGTGCGCTGACTCAGCTGGTCACTGGTCTGCTGCTTGTCGGCGTCATCCAGATGGGCACCCTCGGCCACATCGACAACACCAAAATCGGCATCAAGCTCCTCGTGCTCATCGTGATCACCGTACTCGTGATCGTGAACCGCAAGAAGCCGAGCGTCTCGTCAACCGTGCTCTGGGCCATCGGCGGTCTCACCCTGGCGAACGTGATCATCGCGGTGCTCTGGAAGTAATAGTTTCTGGGCTGGGTTCTGCGGAGGTAGGGTGTTTTGTGACCTCTAAACGCGGCCACACCTTCATTCGTGCGTAAACGCTGCCGCGGGATGTCCAACCGATATCCGGGTTTCGTCGGCGCTCAGCTATCCCTCCGGAGCGATCCACCCTCATGTCTACATCCACTGCGTCGGTTTCGACGCCGACCAAGCCCGTCAACCCGAAGGGCCGCGTCATCATGGCGAGCCTCATCGGCACGACCATCGAGTTCTACGACTTCTACGTCTACGCGACAGCGGCCGTCTTGGTCTTCCCGCACTTATTCTTTCCGACCGGCAACGAGACCACCGCGCTGCTCGCTTCCTTCGCCGTGTTCGGTGCTGCCATGGTCGCTCGTCCGATCGGCGCACTGTTCTTCGGTCATTTCGGTGACCGCAAAGGGCGCAAGGCGACACTCATAGGTGCGCTGCTCACGATGGGAATCGCAACGTTCTTGATCGGCCTGCTGCCGACCTACGACATGATCGGCTGGTGGGCACCGTTCATGCTCGTCATCCTGCGCCTCGCTCAGGGATTCGCCCTCGGCGGCGAGTGGAGTGGTGCGGCGCTGGTCGCGACCGAGAACGCGCCGGTCGGCAAACGCGCCTGGTACGGCACCTTTCCGCAGGTCGGCGCACCGCTCGGCTTCATCATCGCAAACAGCCTGTTTCTCGGCCTGGCCCTCGCACTGCCGTCGACCGACCCGACGCGTCCGTCCGAGGCGTTCCTCGAGTGGGCCTGGCGCATCCCGTTCCTGTTCTCGGCTGTCATGGTCATCGTCGGACTCTGGGTACGTCTGCGCCTGGTGGAGAGCGAGGCCTTCACCAAGGTCATCACGACCAAGCGCGTCGAGAAGCTGCCGCTCGCTGCCGTATTCAAGTCAAACTGGCGCGAACTCATCCTCGGCACCTTCATCATGCTCGCAACCTATGTCTTGTTCTACCTGATGACCACGTTCACACTCGGTTACGGCCGGGCAGCAACGGATGCCCCGGTGCCGGGACTCGGCTTCACCTACAACAACTTTATTCTCATGATGATTCTCGGCGTGGTGTTCTTCGGAATCTTCACCCTCGCCTCGGGCCCCTGGGCCGACAAGCACGGTCGTCGCAAGACGCTCATCATCGTGACGTTGTTCATCATCGTGTTCGGGCTGCTGTTCGTACCGCTGCTCGGCGCCGGTTTTCCCGGAGTGATGCTGTTTCTCATCGTCGGCTTCTCACTTATGGGCATGACCTTCGGCCCGATGGGCGCACTGCTGCCGGAGTTGTTCCCGACCAGCGTGCGCTACACCGGCTCGGCGTTCGCCTACAACATGAGCTCTATTCTCGGCGCGGCCGTCGCTCCGTTCATCGCCATCTGGCTGTGGACCCTCGGCGACGGCAGCCCATTTTGGGTCGGCATCTACCTCTCGGTCATGGCCGTGATCACCCTGATCGCATTGATCCTGAGCCGCGAAACGAAAAATCTGGACCTGCATCGCTGACCCGTAATACGCCTTTCGAGATCGGCTCACCAGGTCTCGAGACACCGGCGAGAAGCATGCGTGCTTTTCGAGACCGCGCGAGACGACCTGCGAAACCCGGCCGTCGCGCACCACTAGTTCAAAAATAGGGCGCGCAGACGGCGAGTGGTAAAAACCAGACCGATCACGATCATGACGGCGTGGTAGAGCAGCCAGATAGAGCACGTGCACGAGGCTCAGCCAGATCGATTCCAAAAAGCCATAGGCAAAGACGCGAGACAGTTCGGTGCCGTGCCAAAGCGGCGAGATCCAGCCGAGCCATTGCAGGTACGGTGGCAGCACATCGAGCGGAAGGAACGTACCAGAGAAGTGCGTCATCGGCAGAATCACGAAGCGCTGCACCATGGCCAACTGACCGGTGTCGTGCGGGCTGCCGATCGCGATGAACAGCACCGTCTGCGCGTATGACCGCATGACCCGAAACCGGTGCTCGGCCATGATGCGGCCCTTATCGACGACGACAAGGCGGTCGCAGAGTTGTTCGGCTTCGTCCATGTAGTGGGTGGTGAGAAGCAGCGTCGTGCCCTGTTCCTTGAGGCGGAACAAGCGGTCCCAGAGAACGTGGCGGGCCTGTGGGACGAGTTCGGTGGTCGGCTCGTCGAGCAGCAGGATGCGCGGGTCGTTGATGAGGGAACGGGCGATGGTCAGGCGCCGTTTCATGCCGCCGGCGAGGTCGTCGACCTTGGCTGTGGCCTTGTCCTGGAGCTGGGCGAACTCGAGCAGTTCGTCGGCCCGGCGAGTGGCTCGGGCACCACCTCGAAGCTGATGCCGTCGACGGCGACGAAGTTTTTGTATCTCTTCAGGTGATTTCGGGTGGCAATGACAGGCTCCGGCACAGTGCTCCACTGAAGACCGATAGCAAGATTGCGGGGAGGCTCGGAGGCCGGGCGGTTAAGATGACTTAGTGACTACCGCAACCCGCACGCCCGATTCTTCCGCCGCACAGAAGGCCGTTATGCCACCGCGCGGTCGACGCGGCCGGCCGGCCCCCACCGGGCCGCGCGCGAAGTTCAGCCAGCTGCTGCCCTACCTGTTCGAGCACAAAAAGGTGCTCGCCGTCGTCATCGTCTTGAGCGTGCTCGGCGCCGCCGCGAGCCTGGCCCAGCCGCTGCTGGTGAGCCAGGTCATCACGATCGTGCAAGCTGACGATCCGCTCGGATCCCTCGTCGGCTTGTTGATCGCCCTGGTAGTAATTTCGGGCCTGATCAGCGGCTATCAGCACTACCTGTTGCAGCGCACCGGCGAGGGCGTCGTACTCTCGAGTCGCCGCAAACTGGTGGGGCGTCTGCTGCGCCTACCGATCAGCGAGTTCGACGCCCGACGCACCGGAGACCTCGTCTCCCGCGTCGGCAGCGACACCACCCTGCTGCGCGCGGTACTCACCCAGGGGCTGGTCGAAGCGATCGGCGGATCGCTCACCTTCATCGGCGCCCTCGTGGCGATGCTCATCATCGACCCGGTGCTGCTCGGCCTGACTGTGCTCGTCATTGCGGTGTCGGTGATCACCGTCACCCTGTTGTCCCGGCGCATCCGCACCGCGAGCCAAGCCGCCCAGGCGAAGGTCGGTGACCTCGCCGCGAGCGTTGAGCGTGCCATCAGTGCCATTCGCACCGTGCGTGCATCCAATGCGACCGAACGCGAAGTCGCCGTGATCGAAGAAGACGCCCGCGGCGCCTGGCGCATGGGTATCAAGGTCGCCAAGATCAGCGCCCTCGTCGTACCGATCGCTGGTATCGCCATGCAGGTTTCGTTTCTCGTGGTGCTCGGCGTTGGCGGTTTTCGCGTCGCGAGCGGCGCCATCACGATCGCCGACCTGGTCGCGTTCATTCTGTTCCTGTTCCTGATGATCATGCCGCTCGGCCAGTTCTTCGGCGCCATCACCTCGGTCAATTCAGCCCTCGGCGCGCTCGGCCGGATTCAGGAGATCATCGACCTGCCTGCCGAGGATCAGTACGACCGCGACATTGCACCGCTGGCCATGACTATCGGCGCCGCCAACGACAAGGTCAATCCAGAAGCCGCTGCGATCAGCTTCGAGAACGTGCACTTCGGGTACGCTGCGGTGCCAGTCGAGGTTGACGCCGAAGCAGATCCTGACAGGCCGACGACAACGGATGCTGCCGGTTCGGCCGCCACGGCCGAACCGGACACCGATCCCGAGGCCGTTTCAATCGCGGGTACTTCCCTGGCCCCGCGCCCGGTACTCAAGGGAGTCTCGTTCAGCGCCCCGCGCGGGCTACGCACCGCGCTCGTCGGACCCAGCGGCGCCGGCAAGAGCACGATCCTCGCCCTGATCGAACGGTTCTACGACGTCTCAGATGGCACCGTAAGGCTCGGGGGGCTGGACATCCGTACACTGGATCGCACCGCGCTGCGTGCCCAGATCGGCTACGTCGAGCAGGATGCCCCGGTACTCGCCGGATCGCTGCGCGACAACCTGACGCTCGCCACTCCCGATGCCACCGACGAGGACTGCATCAAGGTGCTGCACGCGGTCAACCTGGGCGAAGTGCTCGACCGCGACCCGGCCGGGCTCAGCGCTGCCGTCGGCGAATCGGGCGTAAAGCTCTCCGGCGGAGAACGCCAGCGGCTCGCGATCGCCCGAGCGCTGCTCGCGGCCCCGCCGATTCTGCTGCTCGACGAGTCGACCTCCAGCCTCGACGGCAAGAACGAGCAGATGATGCGTGAAGCTATCGACGCCGTCGCTGCCGACCGCACCCTCATCGTGATCGCGCACCGCCTCTCGACCGTGGTCGACAGCGACCAGATCGTGGTGCTTGACCACGGCGAGGTCGTCGGCGTCGGCACCCACTCCGAGCTTGTCGTCTCCACCCCGCTGTATCGAGACCTGGCGAAGCACCAGCTGCTGGTCTAGCCCGGCGCGCCGGTACGTGATGCCGGTGCGCATGCGACACGCCGTGCCGACTGACGAGTAACGACGGCGTGTCGCCAGTTTTACCGGCGTTACGTGCGTCTGTAGCGCAGCGTCACGAGCTGGAATGGGCGCAATTTCAGAGTCAGGGCGGCTTCATCCGACGCGATCACTGCGGCCGGGGTGACGCGGCGTTCGAGCAGGTCCGTCTCATGGGCCTCGGCGGCGGCGAATGAGCGGCCGAGCCGGGCCCGGGCCCGGGTTCCGTGCGCCTCGTAGAGTCGCACGATCACATCTCCGCTGCCGTCTTCGGCGAGCTTGACCGCCTCGATCACGACCGCCGGGTGGTCGACGGTGAACAGCGGCTCGATCGGCGTAGAGCCGACGCCCGTGACGGTGCGCAGCGGTAGGTTCAGCCGGTAGCCCTCGGATACCGCGTCGGGAACACTCACGCCAACGCAAAGAGACACTCGCAGTTCGTGGCTGCCCTGGTCGGTGGTCGGGTCCGGGTAGAGGGGTGCGCGCAGCAGGGACAAGGCCACGGTGGTACCGATGCGGGCTTCCTGGTCAGAGCTGGCATCCGGCTTGGCGCTGGCATCCCGGTCGGCGTTAGCGTCCTGGCTGGCGTTGGGGTCAAGCGGCGGAACATCCGTTTCTGATCGAGGAAACGCGGTGCGGGTGATCGCGTGCCCGTAGGTCGAGTCATTGGCGACTGCCACACCGAAACCCGGCTCGCCGACATGCACCCAGCGATGCGCGACAGTTTCGAAGCGGGCGGCATCCCACGAGGTATTCGCATGCGTCGGGCGGAATATATGCCCGAACTGAATCTCGGAGGCGGCCCGGTCTGCCTTGAGATCGAGCGCAAAGCTCAGCCGAAGTAGCTTCTGCCGTTCGTGCCAGTCGATACTGAACTTCAGGTCGATCGCGCTCGAATTCGAGGCGAGGGTCACGTCTTCGACTACCGAGGACTCGCCGAATCGCCGTGTGACGCGCACGCCGACCTGACCCACCGGAAGCTGCTCTAGTTCCGCCACCGACTCGGCATCGGTGAGCGCCGCGAACAGGCGCGCGTGCGCGATATCGATATCCCAGGCATCCCACTGGGTGGGGGTGTCCCGGTGCAGGGTGAGCAGGTTGGCCCTGGCGCCGATCGGCACGACTTCCCGGTCGGCCTGCCGGTCGTAAACCGAGGTGAACAGTCCGTCCCCGTCGATCGTGACGGACACCTGCGCGTTCGAGAGTACCCAGCCTTCCGGAGTTCTCGAGATCGTGGCTCCGGCGACCGCCGAATCAGCACCCGTCGCGGCGTCGTGCACGCTGCCGCCGAGCGCGGGCACCTCGGCGCGGGCATACGGCCCCGCGTTGAGCACGACTGCGTCGTCGCCCGGCCCGCACAGCGCACGAACGGATGCCTCGATCACCCCCTCCAGCACACGAGCGACCCGCGCATACTCGCGCTCCGCCTGCCGATGGACCCAGGCAATCGATGACCCAGGAAGGATGTCGTGAAATTGCTGTAGCAACACCGTCTGCCACGCGTTGTCGAAGGCCGCCCGCGGATACTCCGTGCCAACCCGCACCGAGGCCGCCGTCGCCCAGAGCTCCGCCTCCCGCAGCAGGTGCTCGCAGCGCCGATTTCCCTGCTTGGTGCGGGCCTGCGAGGTGAGCGTGCCGCGATGAAACTCCAGATACAACTCCCCCGACCACACCGGGGGTGCGGCGTACTCGGCCTCCGCTGCCTCAAAGAAGCGCCGCGGGCTCGATAGTTCGACCGTCGGCGATCCCTCGAGCGACCTAGTGCGGTGTGCTGCAGCAATCATCTCCTCGGTCGGGCCACCGCCGCCGTCGCCCCAGCCGAACGGTACCAGCGAGGTATTTGCCACACCTTTCTCCGCAAACAGCCGCTCGGCCCGAGCCAATTCAAGGCCGGAGAGCTGCGCGTTGTAGTCGGCGACCGGTGGAAAATGAGTGAAGACGCGGCTGCCATCGAGGCCCTCCCAGAGAAAGCTGTGATGCGGAAACAGGTTGGTGTCGTTCCAGGACAACTTCTGGGTGAGAAACCAGCGACTGCCGGCGGCCCGCACGATCTGCGGCAGCGCGGCGGAGTAGCCGAACGAGTCGGGCAACCAGACTTCGAGGGGTTCTACCCCGAACTCGCGCAGAAAGAACCCCTTACCGGCGACGAATTGCCGGGCCAGAGCCTCGCCGCCGGGCATGTTGGTGTCGGATTCGACCCACATGCCGCCGACCGGAACAAAGTTGCCGGTCGCGACGGCGCGGCGCACCCGCTCGAACAGCTCCGGGTAGAACTGCTGAAGCCAGGCATACTGCTGCGCCGACGAGGCCGCAAACACAAAATCGGGGTGACGGTCGATCAGGTCGAGTACGTTGGACCAGGTTCGTGCGACCTTGCGCACGGTCTCGCGTACGGGCCAGAGCCAGGCGCTGTCGATGTGCGCGTGGCCGACTGCGTGCACTCGGTGTGAGCTGGCGTTGGCCGGGCTTGCGAGTACCTCGGCCAGGGCGGCGCGTCCGGCTCCCGCGGTGCCGCCCACATCGTCGGGGTCGAGCAGATCGAGGCAGCGTTCCAGGGCGCGCAAAATGTTCGCTCGCCGCGGCGATGCGACCGGCAGCTCGCGGCGCAGGCCGTCCAGTGTGAACACGTCCTGCGCGAGCTGCCAGACCTGCGTATCGGGCTGGGCAACATTCGCTTGGCGAAGCAGGTAGAGCGGCGTGCTGCCGGCGGTGTCGAGATCGCCCAGCAGCGTGGGAGCGAAGCTGAAGTCAGCCGCAATGTTGGGGTTGGCGGCGGCCTCTATATAGAGGTCGATGGTGTCACCGGTCACGCTCACCGTGCGGTTCAAGGACTCCACGCCTTTGAGTAGCCGGCCATCGGGGCTGTAAGCGGTGCCCTCGGCCTGGAAGCCCGGTACGTCGGTCGTAAACCCGAGGTCGATGACGACCTCGGCCCGGGTTCCCGCCCATTCCGACGGCACCGTTCCGAGGAGGTGAAACCACACGGTTTCCCACGGTCGGCCCCACGGCGAGCCGACGACGAACGGCGCAAACGGATGCGAGACCGCCTCGGCAAACGTGACCGGTTCCCCCGGCACCGTCCAGGCAGTCACCGTGAGCGGGGCGATGGCCCGATAGATCGCCGGCTGCAACCGTTCGCGAACGAACCGGTTCAGCCGAGTCTCGACCAGTGCGCTGTCGTCATGCATGTTGACCCTAACCTTTAATCGCACCCGACAGGGAGAAGGAGGCTCCCATGCCGCGCGAAACGAGTGCGTAGAGAAGTATCACCGGAACAGAATAGAGCAACGAGAATGCCGCGAGTTGGCCGTAGGCAATCGCCCCGAACTGTCCGAAGAAGCTGTAAATGCTCACCGCTGCCGGCTGTTTGCTCGGCGACAGTAACAGAATGAACGGCACGAAGAAGTTTCCCCAGGCCTGGATGAACACGAAAATGAAAACCACCCCGAGCCCCGGTCGCATCAGCGGCACGACGATGCGACGCAACGCTGTCATGGCGCTCGCCCCGTCGACCCAGGCGGCTTCCTCGAGGCTGATCGGCACCGAGTCCATGAAGTTCTTGGTCATCCAGATAGACATCGGTAGCGAGGTCGCCGCCATGAAGAGAATGGTCGCGCCCATCGAATCGATCAGCTGCAACCGCACGAACAAACTGTAGACGGGAACCATGATCGCCGTGATCGGAAGGCAGGTGCCAAACAGAATGGCGTACATGAACGGCTTATTGAAGCGCATCGAATATCGGGACAACGGGTAGGCGGCGAGAACTGATGCGACGACGGTCACGACCGATGCGCCAGCCGAGAGCAGAAAACTGTTCCACAGGGGCCGAAAGGTGAGGTCGGGGGTGAGCACGGCCCGAAAATTCTCCAGCGAGAGCAGTTCGGGAATCTGCGTCTGATAGCTCGCCCGCACGTCGAGCGAGGCCAGCACGAGCCACGCCAGAGGCAGCAGAAAACATAGCCCGATGAGCACGAGAATGCCGTTGGCGAGCAGCGCGCTCACGGCCTTTTTCGGCGATGCGACGGATGCTCCCGGCCGCGTCGCAACGGGGACCACCGCAGTGAGGTTGGTCACAATTACCCCTTACTCGGGCGCAATGCGCGAATGTAGATGATGGAGAAGACCGCACCAATGAGGAGCATCACTGTGGCGATCGCCGTGCCGTAGCCGATGTCGCTGAACCGGAAGGCCTCCTGGAAGGCCATCACCGGAAGGATCGTGCTCTGGTTGCCTGGACCGCCGGCTGTCATCACCCAGACCAGGGTGAACACCGACAGTGTTTGCAGGGTGATCAGCATGAGGTTGGTGGTAATGCTCGATTTGATCATCGGGATGGTGATTAGGAACAAGCGTTTGGCACCACCGGCACCATCGATCATTGCCGCCTCGGTGATCTCGATCGGCACATCGTTGAGTGCTGCCCGGTAAACCATCATGGAGAACGCGGTGCCCCGCCAGACATTGGCGAGCACGATGGCGAGCATCGGAAAGCTGTAGAGCCAGTTCGGGCCGGTCATGCCGAGCGCGGCGAGCAGTTGGTTGAGCGTGCCGTCCTGGCTGAAGTAGGCATAGGCCACGAAAGCCGCCACAATCTCGGGCAGAACCCAGGCAGCAACGACGCAGGTGCCGACCGCACCAGCCACAAAGCGATGGGCACGGTTCATGAGCAAGGCGATGCCGAGACCGAGGAAGTTCTGTCCGACGATCGCCGACGCCAACACGAACACCACGGTGAGTCCGAGCGAGAGCGGGAAGACCGGGTCGGAGAACAGCCGCAGGTAGTTGCCGAACCCTATCCACGCCGGATTTTGCGCGTTCACACCAGTGAGCGACGCGTTGGTGAAAGAACCGTAGAACGACCAGACGACTGGTCCGGCGAGGAAAATCAGCAACAACACGATTGCCGGCAGGATCGGTAGCAGCCGCCAAGTCGTCGTAGGCTTCTGCCGGCGACCGGTCCGCCCGGCGGGCGCCGGACCCGCCAGGGCAGGTACGATCACCTCCGCGGTCATCGTTAGTCGGTGACCTTGTCTGAACCGACGATGCCTTCGACGGCCGCGTCATAGGCGGCCGCCGCGTCGTCGACGCGGAGCTGCCCTGTGATGACCGCTTCCGTTGCGGCCTGCACCTCAGCGGAAATCTTCGGGTAATCCGATGTCGCCGGCCGGAAGTGCGTCACCGAGACGAGATCCGTGACCGCTGCCACGAACGGGTTAGCCTCGAGGTAGCTTTGTTCGCTCGCAACATCCGCTCGCACCGCGATCTGCGAATTGTTGATGTCGTACCAGAGCGCGTTCTCCTGGTTGAGCGCGAGGGTGAGAAATTCGAAAGCGAGGTCGGGGTTCTCCGTCTTCGCTCCGACGGCGAGCGTCCAGCCGCCCGACATACTCACGCCCTGCGGGGCCTCACCGTTCTGGGTGGGAAAGGCCGCGACGCCCATATCATCGACGTATTCGGGCCAGGCATACGAGCCGCCTTCCTGCCAAAAGGACGGGGTGTAGGAGCCCTCGACCGTACCGCCGAGTTTGCCCTGCGGAAAGAGTTCGCCGAAAACCTTCTTCCAGACGTTGGCGTCGAGGGCCTCGGCCGGGGTCACGGCCAGCCCTTCGTCGTAGAGCGTCTTGAGAAAGTCCAGCGAGTCCTTGAAACCGTCGGAGCCGACGACCCATTTCTGTTCGTCCTCGTTGTACAGCTCGTCACCGGTGCCATAGAGCAGCTCGTAAAAGCTCTGCATGACGGTGCCCTCGCCGGTGCCCTTGCCAGCATACATGTTGAAGGGTACGACGTCCGGCTGGCTGTCTTGGATGGCGCGCGCGACCTCGAGAATATCGTCCCAGGTCTCCGGCTGCCAGGGAATGGTGATTCCGGCGGCTTCCAGAACCGGTTTGCTGTACCAGATTGCGCGGGTGTCGGTTCCGAGCGGCACGGCATAGATGCTGCCATCGTCTCCCATTCCCGCCGCCTTGGCCCCCTCATTGAACTGGGACCAATCGTCCCAGCCGGCGACATGATCATCGAGGTTGAGCAGGTACCCGGCATCGATGTCGGAGCGCAGACGGAAGGTGTCTTCATAGAAGACGTCCGGTGCTGTCTCGCCCGACTGCTGCGACAGCGCGAGCTTTGTGGAGTAGTCGTCATCATTCGCCTGGATCGGCTGCAATTCCACGGTGACACCATCATGGGCGGCCTCGAACTCGGGTTTGATCTTCGTGAAGAGGGTGTCGAGTGCGGTGAAGGAATCGGTCTCCTGATAAACGATCTTCAGAGTCTGGGTATCACCGTCGTTATCTGCGGCTGTCGAGCAGCCGACCAGCGCGACCATCGAGGTCACTGCCAACACGGACACGGCGAAACGTACGTTGCGATGCATGGTGCTCCTTTGCTCCCAAGATGCCCCCACGGGCAGAGCTGCCAGCCATGTGGCCTTATACGTGGCAATAATAAATCGAATGGATATATTCGACAAGCCTTTGCTCAGACATTTACCCAGCCGTTACTCAGCGAGCAGAAGCGAAGCTGCGCGCGGAGCGAGCGTGTGGTCCAGCACGAGGCAGGCTGCACCAATGGCGCCCACATCTTCACCCACCCCAGTACCAACCACGCCAACGCGATGGATGCTGCGGGCCGCCGTGAGACCGTCGAGCAATGATGGGATGCGCCGGAGGTAGCGTTCCCGGAGCCGGGACCAGTACGGGCCACCAAATACGACCCGATCGACGTCAAGAAGGTTGGTGATCATCGAGACGGCGTTGACGACCCGGATCACCGACCGTTCAAGGACCTCCTCAGCGGCAGGGTCACCGGAATCAGACAATTGGCACAATGCGCTGAATTTCACGTCGATGTCGTGGGCGGCATTGACCGACGACGTGGGTACATCCGACGCCGCGGGGCCCGTCAGTTTGAGGCCGAGTGCTTCGGCTTCTGCCACGAGACTCGCGGGGGTGCAGGTAACAGCGAGACAGCCACGGAGCCCGCAGTCGCACAGGGCGCCGTCCGGGTCGGTCACGATGTGCCCGATCTCCCCGGCATTGTGTGAACGACCGCGCACGATTTCGCCATCGAGCACAAGACCGGCTCCCAGCCCAGTGCCGAGATAGAAAAAAACAAAACTGCCGGCACCACTGGCGCCACCAAACCAGTGTTCAGCGACCGCAGCGGCAGTGACGTCTTTGTCAACGATTGTGTGGAGCCCGGTCACTTCGGCAAGAGCGGACCGCAATGGAACGCGGTGCCAACCGCTGAGGTTTGGCGGGTCGATTACGGTGCCGTGCACGGGGTCGATCGGCCCTGGGCTGGCGACACCGAGCCCGGAAATTCTCGTGCGGTCGACGCCTGAGTCGCGGATCAGCCATTCAATTTCTTGTGACATTTCTGCGATGATGCGGGCCGGATCGGTGGCGTCCGGAGTGTATCGGCGGGAGTGCGCCACCACGCCGCCAGCGAGGTCGATGATGACGAAGGTAATCACGGCGGGGTCCAGGTGCACGCCGACGGCCAGTACTGCGCCGGGATTCAGCCGCAGAATCGTGCGTGGCTTGCCGGGGCCAGTGATCTCTTTCTCGGCTTCTCGCACCACTCCCTGGTCGAGCAGTTTGCGACAGATGTTGGAGACGGTTTGCGCCGAGAGCCCGGTGAGCCGGCCGAGCGCAACCCGGCTGAGCCCGCCCTCGGAGCGGCGGATGTAGTCCAGCATGACGGCACGGTTAAAATTGCCCATCCTCGGCAGGTTCGTGCCGCGGCGTACCTGCGCAGCGCTGTCGTGTTGCATTCTGGCATCCTACGGCTGCGCGAGACCCGACACACGAGAACGGCCCCCTCATTGGTCGTGACGGGGCCGTTTGAACGAGCTCTGGAAGCTAGTCCTTGAGGTGGTAACGCACGCTCGCGAGTTCGGCGCGAAGTGCCGGCGGCACACGGTCGCCGAACTTGTCGAAGTATTCCTCGGTCAGGTCGCACTCGGCGAGCCAGCTCGTCTGATCGATCGCAAACAGCTGGTCGACGGCTTCCTGGGACAGGTCGAGACCGTCGAGGTTGAGGCCGCCTTCGGCCGGGAGCAGGCCGATCGGGGTGTCGATGGCGTCGGCGCTGCCCGTGATGCGGCGAATCATCCACTCGAGAACCCTCGAGTTCTCGCCGAATCCGGGCCAGATGAAGTCGCCATCGGGCCCCTTGCGGAACCAGTTCACTTGGAAGATCGCCGGAGCGTTGGTGCCTAGTTCCTTGCCGACCTTGAGCCAGTGACCCCAGTAGTCGGCCATGTTGTAGCCGCAGAACGGGAGCATCGCGAACGGGTCACGACGCAGCTCACCGACGATACCGTCAGCGGCCGCGGTCTTCTCGGAGGAGATTGTGGCTCCCATGAAAACGCCGTGCTTCCAACTGCGGGCCTGGGCGACCAGCGGAACGTTGGTCGCCCGACGGCCGCCGAAGACGATGGCGTCGATCGGCACACCGCCGGCCGCCTCCCAGTCGTCGGCGATCGACGGGCACTGGGCGGCCGCAACGGTGAAGCGCGAGTTCGGGTGCGCGGCGGTACGACCGGAGTTAGGCGTCCAGTCCTTGCCCTCCCAGTCGATCAGGTGATCCGGAGCCTTGTCGGTGAGGCCTTCCCACCAGACATCTCCGTCGTCGCGCAGGGCGACGTTGGTGAAGATCGTGTTGCCCCACATGGTGGACACGGCGGTCGGATTGGTGGTTTCGCCGGTTCCGGGGGCGACTCCGAAGAAACCGGCTTCCGGGTTGATCGCCCAGAGACGACCGTCTTCGCCCTGGCGCAGCCACGCGATGTCGTCGCCGATGGTCTCGACCTTCCAGCCGGGGATGGTCGGGCGCAGCATCGACAGGTTGGTCTTGCCACAGGCCGAGGGGAACGCGGCAGCAACATGGAACACGCCGCCCTCTGGCGAGATCAGCTTGATCAGCAGCATGTGCTCGGCCAGCCAGCCCTCGTCGCGGCCCATCACCGACGCGATGCGCAGCGCGAAAGACTTTTTGGAGAGCAGGGCGTTTCCGCCATAGCCCGAGCCGTAGGACCAGACCTCGCGGGTGTCGGGGAACTGCACGATGTATTTGTCATCGTTGCAGGGCCATTCCACGTCGGGGCGGGTGATTCCGGATGCGTCGACGAGCGGGTACCCGACGCTGTGCACTGTGTGTACCCACGGGTCGCCGGCTTCGATCATGGTCAGCACGGCCTCGCCCATGCGCGTCATGATGCCCATGTTGAGCACGACGTAGGGGGAATCGGTGATCTCTACGCCGAGCTGCGAGATGGGGCCGCCGAGGGGGCCCATCGAGAATGGAACGATATACATCGTTCGACCGCGCATGCTGCCGGCGAAGACACCGCGCAATTCGGCGCGCATCTTGGCCGGTTCGGCCCAGTTATTGGTGGGGCCGGCATCCGCTTCATCGTTGGAGCAGATGAAGGTGCGATTCTCGACGCGGGCAACGTCCTTCGGGTTGGTGCGGGCGAGAAAGCTGTTGGGGCGCCATTCCGGGTTCAGACGAATGAGCTGGCCGGAGGCGACAAGCAGTTTAGAGAGCTCGTTGGCCTCGCGCTTGGAGCCGTCGCACCAGACGATCGCGTCGGGTTCGGTCAGGCGGGCTATCTCGTCGACCCAAGCCTGCAGGTTGGGGTCGGTGCTGCCCGCACGCGTCGGGTATGCCTCCTCGTTGGTCTGGAGGGAAGAGTTGGTGAGAGTCATATGCTGGCCTTTCCGGTCGTCGGGTGTCGAAAAAAGTTGCGAAATGATCAAAAACGTCGGCCTCGTTGCTGTCAGACGTTGTGCGAAACCATAATTTCGTCTTACACACCAAGAATGACCCTGCTTTGACCTTCGAACCTGCACTATTGCTACTTAAGAAATGCAATTCTTTAGATATCGTTAAGGAATGTCGACTCAATCCTCCGATCTGATCATGCTCGGCCACCGCATCCGTCATTTTCGGGGGGAGCGCGGTCTCACCCTCGACCAACTCGGTGAGCTCGTTCACCTCGCCGGCAGTCAGCTGTCGCTGATCGAGAACGGGCGCCGCGAGCCGAAGCTGTCGACCCTGCAGGACCTCGCGACCGCGCTCGCGGTTGACCTGGCCGAGCTGCTGCGCCGGGAAGCGCCGAACAACCGGGCTGCGCTGGAGATCGAACTCGATCGCGCTCAGAAGAACCCGCTCTACGGGGCGCTCGGCCTTCCCGTTGTGAAGGTAACCAAGGGAATGCCGCTGCCCGCCATCGAATCGCTGCTCGGGCTACACCGGGAGCTGTCCCGCCGGGCCAGCGAAGCCATCGCGACACCCGAAGAAGCACGGCGGGCCAATACCGAACTGCGCGAACGGATGCGGGAGCAAGGCAACTATCTGCCGGCCATCGAGGAACTGGTCGAGGAACGGGTTCGCGCGAGCGGCCACGTCTCGGGAGCGCTCACTCACCGCGAGGTGAGCGTTATGGCCGATCAGCTCGGATTCAGTCTTATCTACGTGAACGATCTGCCCAACTCCACCCGCTCGGTGACCGACCTGGCCAATGGGCGCATTTACCTGCCGCCCGCGTCGATTCCCGGCGGGCATGGCCTGCGGTCGATGGCCCTGCAGGCGATGGGGCACCGGCTGCTCGGGCACGAACGGCCGGGCAGCTACGCGCAGTTCCTCTGGCAGCGGCTCGAGATCAACTACTTCGCGGCGGCGTGTTTGATGCCGCGCGAGGCATCCGTCGCCTTTCTGTCGAATGCCAAGCAGGAGCGCGAGCTGTCGGTGGAGGACTTTCGTGACACCTTCGGCGTGACGCACGAGGCTGCGGCGTTGCGACTGACCAATCTCGCCACCTCGCACCTCGACATGACCCTGCATTTTCTGCGCGTCAACGGCGACGGCGCCCTGCAAAAGGGGTACGAGAACGACGACCTGCCGTTTCCTGTGGACGTGACCGGGTCGATCGAGGGCCAGTACGTCTGCAAGCAGTGGAGCGCGCGCAGCGCCTTCACCCACACCAACCGCACCACCGAGTACTACCAGTACACCGACACTCCGGCCGGTACTTTTTGGTCGGCAACCCAGACCGGGTCAACGGATGCCGGTGAGTTCTCGATCAGCGTCGGCGTTCCGTTTGCGCAGGCGAAGTGGTTTCGTGGGAGGGAGACCACGCAGCGCACGGTGTCGCGCTGTCCCGATGAGTCGTGCTGCCGACGGCCGAATTCGGACGCAGCCGCGCGCTGGGCCGGCCGGGCCTGGCCGAGCGCCCGATTGCACGCGCACGTGCTGTCGCCGCTGCCGTCCGGCACATTTCCGGGGGTCGACGACTCCGAGGTATATGCATTTTTGGAGGCGCACGCGGCGGAGTAGCTGCCCGGTGCGGCGGCCAACCGCCCGCGCTGGCGCTGGCGGTTGCTGCAGCGGCGCTCGCGCGCGGTTCACGCACGTGACGCTCGCACGTGGCAGGCCGGCCGTGCGAGCAGGATTCGGCCGTGCGAATGCCCCCACAGCAGATAGTTTGGGATGATCAACACGAGCAATCCAGGAGACCGCATGCGCCTGATCGAGGCCCCGATTCGCCCCGCCTCGCCTACACGGGTGCGCGAGCCCGACCGGGCTCCGCTACGGGTCGGCCTCGTGCAGCATCGCTGGCACGCGAACGACGCGACGTTACACTCGGAGCTGGCCGCGGGCATCCGTTTGGCGGCTGAGGTCGGCGCCCGCGTCGTGTTTCTACCGGAACTGACCCTCAGCAAATACCCCGGCAATGTGCGGGCCGCCGGCCTTCCCAAAGCGGATGCCGAACAGCTCCGGGACGGCCCCACGTTTGCGTTCGCGGCCGAACAGGCGCGGCTGCACAACGTCATCGTGCACGCCTCGCTGTTCGAGCAGCCAGCTTTCACCGATGCCCCAGACGATGTGCGCGGTTACAACACGGCCATTCTGGTGTCGCCGGCCGGCGAACTCCTCGGACGCACCCGCAAAATGCACATCCCGGTAACGGCGGGGTATTACGAGGACACCTACTTTCGGCCGGGACCGGCCGAGAACGCGTACCCGGTCTACGATGTGGCCGGTGCGCGCCTCGGACTACCGACCTGCTGGGACGAGTGGTTTCCTGAAGTCTCCCGGCTATACGGGCTCGGCGGCGCCGAACTTCTGGCTTACCCGACTGCGATCGGGTCGGAACCGCTCTTTCCAAACTTCGACACCCAGCCGATCTGGCAGCAGGTTATCGTGGCCAACGGCATCACGAGCGGACTGTTCATGGTCGTGCCGAACCGGCACGGCAACGAGGGCGACCTCACCTTTTACGGCTCGTCGTTCATCTCCGATCCGTTCGGTCGGGTGCTCGTGCAGGCGCCACGCGGCGAGTCGGTGGCGCTCGTGGCCAACCTCGACCTGACTCAGCGCGAGGAGTGGCTCGCCCTGTTTCCCTTTCTGATGACCCGACGCCCGGACAGCTATGCCGGGCTGGTCGCGCCGGTCGACCCGGCGCATCCGTTTGGATCGGCGACCGTATGACCTGGCGCATGCCGGCCGAAACCGCGCCGCAGGACTGCGTGTGGATGGCGTTTCCGGTGCGCGGTTATACCCTCGGCGACCACGCTGATTCCGCGCACGAGGCCAGGCACACCTGGGCCGCAGTCGCCCACGCCGTGGCCGAATTCGAACCCGTGCGCATGGTCGTCGACCCCGCCGAGCGCGCCGTGGCCAAGCACTATCTGTCGGCCGAAATCGAGGTCCTCGAGGCTCCGCTGAACGACAGCTGGATGCGCGATATCGGCCCGAGTTTCGTGCACGACGAGAAAGGGCAACTCGGCGCCGTCGACTGGACCTTCAATGGCTGGGGTGGCCAGGACTGGGCCACTTGGAATCACGATTCGAGGATCGGCCGTTTCGTAGCGGATGCCGCCGGTGCGACCGTCCTGTCGTCCGCACTCGTCAACGAGGGCGGACGAATCCACATCGACGGCGCGGGTACGGTACTGGCGACGGAGAGCGTGCAGCTCGATCCCGGGCGCAATCCCGGCACCACGCGCGCCTCGGTCGAAGCCGAGCTACGCCGCACGATCGGTGCGGAGCACGTCGTCTGGCTGCCACGAGGCCTGACCCGCGACCAAGAGCAATTCGGCACCCGCGGGCACATCGACATGGTCGCCGCGCTGCCATCGCCGGGCACGATTTTGCTGCACGCCCAGAACGATCCGGGTCACCCCGACTACCCGCTCACCCGCGAATTTCGTGTCCTGCTGGCCGACGCGCACGACGCGGCCGGGCGATCATTCACGGTCATCGACCTGCCGGGGCCCGCCGTGCTGCGCGACGATGAGGGGTTCGTGGACTACAACTACGTCAATCATCTCGTCGTCAACGGCGGCGTCATCGCGTGCAGCTTCGGCGAGGAACAGGCCGATTCCCTGGCCCGCGACGTGCTCGCGGCCGCCTATCCCGGGCGCCGCGTAGTGTCGGTCGACGCGCGGCCGCTGTTCGCGCGGGGCGGCGGGATCCACTGCATCACGCAGCAGCAGCCGTCACGGCCCGCAGAAGCACCGGCCTGATCAGACCTCGGCCGGTCGACGCCTATTGCGCCACAAACCAAAGATGAGCGGTGCTACGAGCGAAGCCCCGAAGATGAGATACGCCCAACTATCCAGCTGGTTCTGCACGAGCCTGACACCGATAACCAGCAGGCCGATTTGGAACATCCTCCAGACCAGCCCGGGCAGCCTTTGGCGTACCGTCGGTTTCACGACTGTTCGCTGTTCGCCCCGCCGGGCAAGAGATATTCTCGCGGCTTCCAGCAGACCGAGGGCGGTTGAGACAGCGATGAGAACCAGGCCGAGCAGGAGCTCCATCAGCGTTCTCCGTGCGCGCCGACCCGAGCATTATGCCAGAACCGAATAACGTTGAACGGCACCAGAACGGCGATGATCAGCAGCACAAATGCCCACGGGCCGATATCCGCCGTCATGAGGTTCGCACCCCAGATCACCAAGGCAACAGCGCCGATGTTCAGCAGAGTGGATGCCTGCGGCTGGCTCGGCGCCGTGCGCAGCAACGGGATCTGCGCTGCGGGGTTGACCCGCGCGAGCCACACTGCATAGACGATGCCGGAGGTGAACCCGGCCAGAACGAGGATCGTACCGAATATCATTGCCATACCGTGGATCCCCTCAAGAGTCGTTACCTCGACCCTAACCTGCTCGCCCAGCGCGAGCGCTCGACCACTTTCTCATTGGAATGCACCTGCTAGCCCGACAGCATCCGCTTGCCGAACCGGCTCAACCTGCAGTGAGGAACCCTGATAGGCCCGACCCTTGACACCCCGCTCGTGGTCGCGGCCGTTCGCGGCCCCCGGTCATGACCGAGCGGCGACCTCCGCGCCACGGGCTCGATGACGCGTTACTCACTTCGTTGCGCTTTTCGCTCGTGGCCGTGCCCGGAACGGATGTCGAGATCAACTTCACGACGCTGCGCGAGTTGCTTGAGACCGAGGACTCGGCGTTCACTGCTATCGCCACGCGCAGCGCGGCCGGCCAGGTGCTCGTGCGCAAGGGCTACTTGATCGTCCGCGCACCTGGCTCAAAGCCACTGCCGGCGGCAGGGCGGACATGCGCGTGTACGTGGCCGCCCTGCCGGTGATTACAACCGGGTCGACTACTTCGGCTGCATCCGAATAGCGCCATCGAGACGGATAGTTTCCCCATTGAGCATGGGATTCTCAATAATATGCCGAACCAGGAATGCGAACTCCTGCGGGTTTCCGAGCCGGGAGGGATGCGGCACCTGGGCTCCGAGGGAATCCCGCACCGGCTGCGGCAGCCCCTGCAGCATGGGCGTGTCGAAGATGCCGGGGGCGATCGACATCACTCGAATCAGGCTCTGCGCAAATTCACGGGCGAGCGGAAGCGTCATCGCGGCGACGCCGCCCTTGGACGCGGCATAGGCGGCCTGCCCGATTTGCCCGTCAAAGGCGGCGACTGAGGCGGTGTTGACGATGACGCCGCGTTCAGCGTCGCCCTGGCGGCCTGGGTCGCCGACGGGTTCGCTGCGCTGCATTGCGGCGGCGGCCAGCCGCACGACGTTGAAGGTTCCGATCAGGTTGATGCGAATCGCTCGCTCAAAATCTTCGAGCGGCAGCGGCCCGTCGCGGCCGACCGTGCGTGCGCCGGGCGCGATGCCCGCGCAATTGATCACGATGCGGAGCGGCGCAAGGGTCGACGCGGCGTCGACGGCGGCCTGCACGTCGCCGGCGCTCGTCACGTCGCCAGCCACGAATCGGGCCCGGTCGCCGAGCTCGGTGGCAATTGCGTCGCCGGGGGCGCCGGGGAGATCCAACAACACGACGGATGCGCCGGCTTCGTGCAGGGTGCGAACGCAGGCTAGACCGAGGCCGGAGGCGCCTCCGGTAATGAGGGCGGAGCATCCGTTTATCTGCATTAGAACCTCTCTGTCAAGCGTGTGGCGATCGTGAAATCGGGCATCAGAGCCTCTCAATCAGCGTGGCGTTTGCCATTCCGCCGCCCTCGCACATGGTCTGTAAGCCCCAGCGGCCACCGGTCATTTCGAGGTGGTTGAGCAGGGTGCCGAGCAGGCGGGTGCCCGAGGAGCCGAGCGCGTGACCGAGGGCGATGGCGCCGCCTCGCGGATTCAGTCGCTCGGGGTCGGCATCCAGCTCACGCAGCCAGGCCAGCGGCACGCTCGCAAACGCCTCATTCACTTCGCAGGCGTCGATGTCATCGATGCCGAGGCCGGCCCGAGAGAGGATGCGCTGGGTCGCCGGAATCACGCCGGCCAGCATGAGCATCGGGTCGCTTCCGACAACGGTGAAGCTGTGGAATCGGGCGCGCGGGTTGAGACCGAGCTGCGCGGCCCGCTTGGCGCTCATGATCAGGGTCGCGGAGGCGCCGTCGGTGAGCGGTGACGAGTTGCCGGCCGTGACGTGCCAGCCAAGCTTCGGAAAGCGGGCAGCGAGCGCGTCGGTGCGAAAGGCAGGGCGCAGTCCGGCGAGCGAGACGTGCGAGGTGTCCGGGCGAATGGTTTCGTCTTCTCGCACGACGCTGCCGTCGGTCCGGGTGACGGCCACGATTTCGCCGGAGAAGTCGCCCCGCTCGGCGGCGGCCGTAGCCAGACGATGCGAGCGCGCGGCGTAGTTGTCGAGTGCGTCGCGGCCGAGGTTCCATTTCTGGTTGATCAGTTCGGCGGAGACGCCCTGATTGACTAGGCCGTCGGGATAGCGCTCGTGCATGAGCGTTCCGAACGTATCCTGCTCGCCGGCGGATGACCCGAGCGGGACCCGGCTCATCGACTCGACGCCGCAGGCGATCACCACGTCGGCGTTGCCGCTCATCACCGCCTGGGCGGCGAAAGTGGCAGCCTGCTGGCTGGAGCCGCACTGGCGATCGATCGTCGTGCCAGGCACGGTGTGCGGAAATCCGGCGCTCAGCAGAGCGGTGCGGGTCACGTTGTTGCCTTGCTCCCCGGCCTGGCTGACACAGCCGCCGATCACGTCATCGATGAGTGCCGGGTCGAGATTGTTGCGGCTGACCAACTCGCGCAGCACCGTGGCCAGGAGATCGGCCGGATGGATGCCGTCCAGGGCTCCACCGGCTTTGCCCCGGCCCGACGGGGTGCGCAAAACGTCGATGATGACAGCTTCATTGCTCATACCCCCAGCCTAGGCCCGCGCGGCTTAGGTGGCAGAGAGCGTTACCCGGACAGCGCCCACATCGCGACAGCACTCGCCGCGGCGACGTTGAGCGAGTCGATGCCGTGCTTCATCGGAATCTGTACGACGCTGTCCGAGGCGGCGAGGGCCTGCGGGGTGAGTCCCTCGCCCTCGGCGCCGAGCAACAGTGCCAAACGTTCGTGGGCGGTGCCGTCGAAGTCGCGCAGGCTGACCGCATCCGGCGTCAGGGCGAGGGCTGCCACGTGAAAGCCGTGCCGGGTAAGCAGGGCGCGGGTCTTCGTCCAGTCGCCGGCGCGGGTCCACGGAACCTGCAGCACCGTGCCCATCGAAACCCGGACGGCGCGACGATAAAACGGGTCGGAACAGCGCGGCGTGACCAAAATGGCATCCGCTCCGATGGCGCCGGCCGAGCGAAAAATGGCTCCGACGTTGGTCGGGTCGGCCACGTTTTCGAGGATAACGATGCGACGCGCACTAGCCAGCAGGCTGTCGGCGCTCGGCAGTTCGGGCCGGTGCATCGAGGCGATCAGGCCGCGGTGCAGAATATAACCGGTCAGTTCGGCGAGCAACTCGCCCGGACCGACGAAGACGGGCACCTCCGCCGCGTAGTCGCAGAGCACCGCGAGCGCCTCGTCGGCCGTGTTACCGAGCGCGAGCACCGACCGTGGCACGTGCCCGGCGCGCAGGGCACGCTCCAAGACCAGGGCCGATTCGGCGATATACAGCCCGTGCTCCGTGCCGCGCGCCTTCTTCAGGGCAACGTCGGTGAGGTGGGCGTAGTCGACCAGTCGCGGGTCGCTCAGGTCGTCGATCGCGATCAGGGGCATCCGCTAATTCTATTCCTTGGCCTCAGGCCCTTCTCTCGCGGTGGTTCCGGTCTTAGCCAAGCGAACAAGAAGCGAGGAATTGCATGGGTTCAGTCTCGTACGTGCTTGCAAATATGCAAATCTCACCTTGTGTATTGCATATTTGCAAGCTCCGTCCCCTGTGCACTTCGGGTGGTGGCTAATTCAGGAAAACCGCCGACGCCGAAACCCGCCGCTCCCGAAAACACTCGGCACGGCGGGTCGGCATGCTCGGATTGCCTGAATTAGCCCCCGAGCAGGGCGGGCTCGTTCAGGGGCGGGGCACGCGTTTGGTCCTTTACGGAACAGGCGTGAGCGTGTACTTCGTCGAGAGGTACTCGTGAATTCCCTCGAGCCCGCCCTCGCGACCGAGGCCGGACTGCTTGACGCCGCCGAACGGTGCGGCCGCGTTCGAGACGACTCCGGTGTTCAGGCCCATCATGCCGGTCTGTATTTTCTCGATCATGCGCTGGCCACGGGCCAGATCGGTAGTGAAGACATAGCTGATCAGGCCGAACTCGGTGTCATTGGCGAGTCGCACGGCTTCCGCTTCATCGGTGAAGGTGCTGATCGCGAGCACCGGCCCGAAGATTTCGTCGCGGAGAATGTCGCTGCCGGCCTTGACGTCGGTGAGCACGGTGGGCGCGTAGAAGGTGCCCTCGCGCTCGATGGCGCTGCCGCCGGTGAGCAGGGTCGCACCGCGAGTGAGTGCATCCTGGACCAGGGAATCAGCCTTCGCGACGGCTTTCGAGTCGATCAGCGGGCCGATGGTGATGCCTTCCTCTGTGCCGCGCCCAACCTGGAACGCTTCAACCCGCGCGGTGACCCGGCGGGCGAATTCGGCAGCGATGGACTCGTGCACGATGAACCGGTTGGCCGCGGTACAGGCCTGGCCGATGTTGCGGAACTTCGCAATGAGGGCACCGTCGACCGCTTTGTCGAGGTCGGCGTCGGCAAAAACGACGAACGGTGCGTTGCCGCCGAGTTCCATCGAAGTGCGCAGCACGTTTTCGGCGGACAGCTTGATGAGCGACTTGCCGACCGCGGTCGAGCCGGTGAAGCTGAGCTTGCGGAGGCGTCGGTCTGCGATGATCGGCTCGGAGACCGCGCCGGACTGCGAGGTCGTGATGACGTTGACGACACCAGCGGGCAGCCCGGCCTCTTCGAGCAGGGCCACGAAGTGCAGGGTGGTCAGCGGCGTGAGCGCGGCCGGCTTGACGACAACGGTGCAACCGGCGGCGAGCGCCGGGGCGATCTTGCGGGTGGCCATGGCGAGCGGAAAGTTCCACGGGGTGATCAGAAAGCAGGGGCCGACCGGCTGCTGCGTGACGATCATGCGGCCGGTGCCTTCGGGGTTAGCGCCATAGCGGCCGCTGATACGCACGGCTTCTTCGCTGAACCAGCGCAGGAATTCGCCGCCGTAGGCGACTTCGCCGAGCGCCTCGGGCAGCGGCTTTCCCATTTCGATGGTCATCAGCAGGGCAAACTCCTGCTTGCGTTCCTGCAACAGGTCGAAAGTTCGACGCAGAATTTCTCCGCGCACGCGGGCCGGGGTGGCGGCCCAGTCGGCCTGCGCGGAGTCGGCGGCGTCTAGGGCGGCGATGCCGTCAGCCACACTCGCGTCGGCGATGGTCTTGATGACGCGGCCGGTGGCCGGATCGGTGACATCGAGGGTGCGCCCGCCGGTGGCGGCGACCCATTTGCCGTTGATATAGAGCTGATTCGGCACGCGAACGAGCAGCTCGGATTCGTTCGTGCCCGTGTCTGTAACAACCGTCATTGGTTCTCCCCTGCTTAGTCTGCCCGTCGATCTGACGGTATTAGCCTAGCTGCGCCCATCGACAGGGCGGCTGGTTACCCGAGAGGACCCGGGCCGGGTGGGAGAATACCAGGGTGTCGATTCCAGAATTCGCGGGACCCAAGGCTGCGCCCACCCACTCACAAACCCTGTCGCGCGGCATCCGCGTGCTGGAAATTCTCGCCGAAACCGACCGACCGATGACGATCGTCGAACTCGCCGCAGCCCTCGACGTACACCGCTCGATCGCCTATCGCATTCTGCGCACCCTGGAAGATCACGGCCTCGTCGTGCGTGACCCGGCCGGACTCGTGCGGCTGGGCCCGCGCATGGCCGCCCTGGCCCGAGGGGTGTCCCGCGATCTGCAGACCGCAGCCCGGCCCGTGCTCACCCACATCGCCAACGAGCTCGGCATGACCGCGTTCGTCACCGTACTCGACCAGGGCGAGGTTGTCACGCTCATGAGCATCGAGCCCCGGCAGGCCCACGCGACGGTCGCACAGCAGCCTGGCACGCGGCATCCGCTGCAGATAGGCGCACCGGGAATCGCCATCCAGTCCGGCCTGAGCGCGGCGCAGTGGGCCGCGCTCGGCCACCCGGAAACTCGCCGCAGCGAGGCCGGGGAGGTCGCTGCGCTCGGCTACGCCTCGAGCCACAATGAAGTCATTCCAGGCTTGTCGTCGATTGCCGTTCCACTGCTCGTGCCCGGGGAATCACCGGCTTCCCTCGCCGTCGTGTATATCTCGAGCCTGCACTCCCCTACCGACATCGGTGCCGTGCTCACCGCGGCCGCCCGCACGATCGTCGCGGAGCTCAGCTAGTCACCGCGCCGGAAGCCCGTTGCACTAGGCGCTTCACGGAGTGAGGACCTGTTCTGCGAAATGGCGAACGAATGCCGCGAGCGCAGCATCCGAGTTACCGCGCCACGCACAGGATCTGCATTCCGACTCGTACAGTCGACCGACGTGGCGAGCGCAGTTGCGACACAATGCTCGGCTCGTCGGCGTTGGCGTAGCACTCGGTGTTCTCGGGAGCGCTGGGGTAGCCGTCGGCGGCCCAGCCATCCGTGATGTGGAGATACGCTGCGGCCGCGGCGTCGTAGTTCACGTCCCAGTCATCGGCATCCGCGCCGGAAAAGGTGAGCTCCGTGCCGTAACCGATTCCCGCGCCCAGACAGTCGAACGCATACGGCACGGCTGCCACGGTGAGGTCCAGGGCAGCTCCGGGAATCGCTCCCTGCCGTTCCGGTTCCTCGAACGCCGGCCCGAAGCGCGCGGCCGTCTTCACGACAAAGGCAGCGAACTGCTGCTCCAGCTCGATCGAGGTCAGCGCCGTCGAGGGCTCATCCGGCAGCTCAACATGAATGTCAGCTGGGGATCAGTCGTGACTGCCCAACCGTTGCCGCCGCTCACGGTCGCGCAGAGCTTGCGCGGTGGAAACGTGCTACAGCGCACCGGCACCCGGAAAAACAACAATACTGACCAAAAGGTAGGTAATCGTGAAAAATCCTGCGATACTGCCCCAGTGCCGATTTTGTTCGCACGAGCCACACACTTTGCAGCACCACCCGCCCAGCACCGCAGTGAGATACGAGGGAGTATTCCATGGCTATTACGACCGAACGCACGCCAACGGCTAGCGCCAAACGCAGTGAGGAACGGCGGGTTCTCGCCGGCACTATGGTGGGCACGACTATCGAGTGGTACGACTTCTTCATTTACGCCCAGGCCGCCGGACTCGTGCTCGCCGGCCTGTTCTTCGCCCCGCTGGCCGGCGAAAACGAACCGCTCGCTCAGCTGATCGCCTGGGCCTCGCTTGGCATCAGCTTTCTGTTTCGCCCACTCGGCGCCATCGTCGCCGGACACCTCGGCGACCGCCTCGGCCGCAAGGCGATGCTCGTCTTCACGCTCGTCATGATGGGCGCCGCCACCTCGCTCATCGGCCTGCTGCCGACCTTCGACCAGATCGGCGTCTGGGCACCGATCCTGCTGATCGTGCTGCGCATCCTGCAGGGCTTCTCCGCCGGCGGAGAGTGGGGCGGCGCGGCACTCATGAGCGTCGAGCACGCACCGATCAAGAAGCGCGGCTTCTTCGGCGCCTACCCGCAGATCGGTGTTCCGGTCGGCCTCATTCTTGCCACCGGCGTCATGATCGCCGTGACCACCTCAATGAGCCAGGAGGCCTTCCTCGTTTGGGGCTGGCGCATCCCGTTCCTCGTTTCTGTGCTGCTCATCGTCGTCGGCTGGGTCATCCGCCGCGCGGTCGCCGAGAGCCCTGTCTTCAAGGAGATGCAAACGCGCAAGAAGGAGTCCGCCGCTCCGATCAAGCAGTTGTTCAAGAACCACTCGCGCCAGGTCATCCTCACCGCACTCATCTTCATCGCCAACAACGCGGCCGGCTACATGCTCATCGCGTTCTTCAGCTCGTACGCGACCAAGCTCCCGGAAGCCGGCGGACTCGGCATGGAGCGTACCCCGGTACTTATCGCGAGTACCGTCGCCGCGTTCTTCTGGCTGGCGTCGACGATGGTGGGCGGCACCCTCTCCGACAAAATCGGCCGTGTGCGCACCTTCCAGCTCGGCTACGCCTTCCTATTTCTCTGGGCGATCCCGATGTTCCTGCTCATCGACACCGGCAACATCGTCTGGTTCTCGATGGCTCTCATCGTGCTGGCGGCTGGGCTCGGCCTCTCTTACGGCCCGCAGGCCGCGCTCTACGCTGAGATGTTCCCGGCCCAGGTGCGCTACTCGGGTGTGTCCATCGGCTACGCCCTCGGCGCGATTCTCGGTGGCGCCTTCGCCCCGCTTATCGCCCAGCTCTTGCTCGATAAGACCGGATCCACCACCTCAATCGGCATCTACCTCATGGGCCTCGCCGCGATTTCCTTCGTCGCGGTCAGCCTCGTAAAGGAGACCCGCGGAATTCCGCTGGGCATCAGCACCCACGAGTAACCAGCTCAGCTTTAGACCGTGCCGCCCGAAAACATCCAGGCGGCACGGTTTTTTCGTGCGACGCTAAAGGCGCGCTGGGCGGCGCAATCGAGCCTCGACATCCGCTTTCAGATCGTATATGGTTTCATATATAACAAGGCACGCAATGACGCGATTGGATACCATGACCCCCGAATCCCTGCCCGATCTGGGCCGGCCCGGCAAAGTGATCGCCGTGCACATCAACTACCCGTCCCGGGCCGCCCAGCGCGGACGCACTCCCGAGCAGCCGTCCTACTTTCTCAAGCCCTCGACCAGCGTCGCGGCCAGTGGTGCCGCCATAGTTCGTCCGAGCGGATGCGAATTGCTCGCCTTCGAAGGCGAAATCGCGCTGGTCATCGGTCGCCGGCTGCGTGGCGTGAGCGTCGAGGAGGGCTGGGCCGGCGTCGCCGGGGTCACTGCCGCGAACGACTTCGGTGTCTACGACCTGCGTTACGCCGACAAGGGCTCCAACCTGCGGTCCAAGGGCGGAGACGGCTTCACCCCGCTCGGCCCGCGGGTCCTTGCAGCCGAGACAGTCGACCCGGCAAACCTGCGGATCCGTACCTGGGTCAATGACGAACTCGTGCAGAGTGATACCACCGCTGACCTGCTCTTTGGCTTCGGCCGCCTCGTCGCCGACCTCTCCCAGCTGATGACGCTCGAGCGTGGCGATGTCATTCTCACCGGAACCCCAGCCGGCGCCTCCGTCGTCGGGCCTGGCGACACGGTCGAGGTCGAGGTCGACGCCCCGACCATGCCCGGCGCGCCGAGCACCGGCCGCCTAATCACCCCGGTTGCCGAGGGCACGACCGCGTTCGGGGCGTTCGGCTCCGGCCCCCGGGTCGACGATCTGCAGCGCGCGGAGGCATGGGGATCCACCGAGAAAGCCGGTCTGGAAGCCCCCTTCATGCTCACCGACGAGCTGAAGGCACGCATCAACAGCGTCGGCACTGCAACCCTGAGCGCCCAGCTTCGCAAACGCGGCCTGAACAACGTGTCGATCGACGGCCTGCACTCTACCCGCCCGAGCGCCCGGCTGGTTGGCCGGGCCCGCACCCTGCGCTTCATTCCCAATCGCGAAGACCTGTTCACCGCGCACGGCACCGGCTACAACGCCCAGAAGCGCGCCTTCGACGGCCTCGGAATCGACGACGTTCTCGTGATCGAAGCCCGCGGAGAAACCGGAACGGGAACGGTCGGAGACATCCTCGCCCTGCGCGCCCAGGTGTGCGGCGCCGCCGGCATCGTCACCGACGGCGGAGTGCGCGACCTCGCCGCGGTCAGCGCCCTCGACATACCCACCTATCACCGCGGCGGCCACCCGGCCGTGCTCGGCCAGCGCCACGTTCCTTGGGACACGAACCTCACGATCGCCTGTGGCGGGGCATCCGTTCAACCCGGCGATGTGATCGTCGGCGACGCCGACGGGCTGCTCGTCATTCCACCGCACCTGATCGACACGCTGGTCACCGACAGCATCGAGCAGGAACGCGAAGAAACCTTCATCGCCGAGACGGTCGGCGCCGGCGAGGCCGTCGACGGCCTCTACCCGATGAACGCGGCTTGGAAGGAGAAGTACCGCGCATGGCTCGCCCGTCGATAATGGATGCCGCCCCGCCGATCATCGGCAAGGCCCAGTTCGCCTATGACTGGCTGAAAACCCGCATCAACGATGGCACCTTCGGCCCCGGTTTTCGACTGGTCCTCGACCAGATCGCGCGGGAGACGTCAATGAGTCCCGTTCCCGTGCGAGAAGCGATTCGCAAGCTCGAAGCCGAGGGTCTGGTGACCTTCGCCCGTAACGTCGGAGCGCAGGTCGCGATGCTCGACCCCACCGAATACCAGCACACCATGCAGACCCTGGGACTGGTCGAGGGCGCGGCGACCGCTCTGTCGGCGCCGACGCTGAGCCCGGCAGCGATAGCGCGCGCCCGACAGATCAACGCGAAAATGCGCGACACGCTGCGCCACTTCGACCCGACGAGCTTCACGACGCTCAACCGTGACTTTCACTCCGAGCTGTACAGTACCTGCCCCAACCCGCACATTCTCGACCTCGTGCACCGCGGCTGGAACCGGCTGTCGGTGCTGCGTGAATCCACCTTCGGCTTCGTGCCGGGGCGCGCGGCCGAATCTGTCGCGGAGCACGACCACATTCTCGACCTGATTGAGCAGCACGCCTCCGCTGCAGAAATCGAACACGCGGCCCGCGACCACCGGCTGGCCACCCTAAACGCGTTTCTCTCAACTCGCGCACCTGTTAGTACCTCGAAGGAAGGCATTTCATGAAGTTCCGCAGCAACCCGAGCCAAATTCGCGGATCCATCGCCGCGCTGATGACCCCGTTCACCGCCGACGGCGCCGTCGACCATGCCGGCTTGATCAACCTGGTCAACTGGCAGATCGCCTCGGGCTCGCACGGCATCTCGATCGGCGGCTCGACCGGTGAGCCTAGCTCGCAGACCATCGCCGAGCGCGCCGCTGCGATTCGTTCTGTCCAGGCCGCGATCGACGAACGCGTACACTTCATGGCCGGCACCGGTTCTACCAAGCTCGACGAGACCCTTGAGCTGACCGCCGCTGGGCGTGACGCCGGCATCGACGCCGCGCTCATCATCACGCCGTACTACGCCCGCCCCACCCAGGAGGCGCTCTACGTCTGGTACAAAACGGTCTGCGAAGAGTTTCCCGACCTGCCGATCGTGGCCTACAACGTTCCAAGCCGCACCGCCGTCGACATCGCGCCGGAGACCGTCTACCGACTGTTCCGCGATTTCGACAACTTCGTCGGAGTGAAGGAAACGACCAAGGACTTCGAGCATTTCTCCCGAGTGCTGCACCTGTGCGGCCCCGATCTGCTGGTCTGGAGCGGCCTCGAACTGCTCTGCCTGCCGCTCATGGCCCTCGGCGGCGCCGGTTTCGTCAGCGCCACGAGCAACATCGCGCCGGCTGCCGTCGCGCAGATGTTCGAGGCCTGGGAAGCCGGTGATTTCGCCACCGCCCGCACGATTCACTACGGCCTGCACCCACTCGTCGACCTGCTCTTCGTGGAAACCAACCCGGCGCCGGGCAAGTGGGTCATGGCCGAGCGCGGCCTGATCGAGAGCGGCTTTGTGCGTCCGCCGCTAATCGAACCAACCCCCGGAGGCCTCGCCAAGATGCGCATTTTGATGGATACCGGCTCCGAGTATCTGACATCGACCGCCGGCTTCACCCTGACCGGAGCTTCAAAAAAATGACTCATTACGTGCCCGCCGACCTGCCCACCAGCATCCGTCATTTCATCGGCGGACACTTCGTCGACAGTGTCGGCGGGGAGACCTTCGATGTGCTCGATCCGGTGTCGAACCAGACCTACACCACCGCGGCCGCTGGCCAGCAGGCCGACATCGACCTGGCCGTCGCCGCGGCAAAGGAAGCGTTCGACCACGGACCCTGGCCGCGCATGCTGCCCCGCGCCCGCGCCCGGGTGCTGCACCGCATCGCCGACGCCGTCGAGGCGCAGGATGCCCGGCTCGCCGAACTCGAGACTTTCGACACCGGGCTGCCGATCACGCAGGCGCTCGGCCAGGCGCAGCGCGCGGCCGAGAACTTTCGCTTCTTCGCTGATCTGATCGTGGCGCAGGCGGACGACACCTATCAGGTGCCCGGCCGGCAGATCAACTACGTCAACCGCAAGCCGGTCGGCGTTGCCGGGCTGATCACCCCGTGGAACACCCCGTTCATGCTCGAAAGCTGGAAGCTCGCGCCTGCGCTCGCCTCCGGCTGCACCGTTGTGCTGAAACCGGCCGAATTCACGCCGCTGTCGGCGAGCCTGTGGGCCGAGATCTTTCGCACCGCCGGGGTTCCCGACGGCGTGTTCAACCTGGTCAACGGCATCGGTGAGGAGGCCGGTGATGCGCTGGTCAAGCATCCGAATGTGCCGCTCATCTCGTTCACCGGCGAGACCACGACCGGCCAGACCATCTACCGCAACTGCGCCGCCAATCTCAAGGGCATGTCGATGGAACTCGGCGGCAAGTCACCCGCCGTGGTCTTCGCCGACGCCGACCTCGACGCGGCGATCGACTCGACCCTGTTCGGCGTGTTTTCGCTCAACGGCGAGCGCTGCACAGCGTCGAGCCGCATCCTGGTGGAACGATCGATTTACGATGACTTCTGCGCCCGTTACGCCGCCCGAGCAGCGAGCATCGTGGTCGGCGACCCGCACGACCCGAAAACCGAGGTCGGCGCGCTCGTGCACCCCGAGCACTACGCGAAGGTGATGAGCTACGTCGAAATCGGCAAGTCCGAGGGGCGGCTGCTCGCTGGCGGCGGCCGCCCGGCCGGACTGCCGGAGGGCAACTACGTCTCCCCCACCGTCTTCGCCGACGTCGCCCCGACCGCCCGCATCTTTCAGGAGGAGATCTTCGGCCCGGTCGTGGCCATCACCCCCTTCGAAACGGATGCCGAAGCGCTTGCCCTGGCAAACGGGGTCAAGTACGGGTTGGCCGCCTACATCTGGACCACCGACCTGACCCGCGCCCACAACTTCGCGCAGTCGGTCGATGCCGGCATGGTCTGGCTGAACTCGCACAACGTACGGGATCTGCGCACCCCGTTCGGCGGAGTCAAGGCTTCCGGTCTCGGCCACGAAGGCGGCTACCGTTCGATCGACTTCTACACCGACTCGCAGGCCGTGCACATCACCCTCGCCCCCGTGCACACCCCCCGCTTCGGAGCCCATTAGCCCCGCCCCACCTGTGCACCGGGCCTGGGCCCGGAACGTGGGCCCAGTTGAGATGCTGGGTCCACGTTCATAGGGTTGGCCCGGCCGCACCACCCAGGACAAACGCTGGCCGTCGCGAGAACCAGCCCTGCGCATCCGTTTAACTCAACGAGGAGAACCCCATGACCAAACCGATCCCCACCCCCGCCTCCACCACCACCACCACCGCCCCGCCCGACATTCTCCGCTGCGCCTACATGGACATCGTCGTGACCGACCTGGCCAAGTCGCGTGAGTTCTACGTCGACGTTCTCGGCCTCGTCGTCACTGAGGAGAACGACACCGAGATCTACCTGCGCAGCTTCGAGGAGTTCATCCACCACAACCTCGTACTGCGCCAGGGGCCGGTGGCCGCTGTTGCCGCGATGGCCTTTCGGGTGCGCAGCCCCGAAGACGTCGACCTGGCCGAGGCCTGGTACCAGCAGCTTGGCTGCCGCACCGAACGTCGCACCGAGGGCTTCGTCACGGGCATCGGCGACAGCGTGCGCGTCGAAGACCCGCTCGGCTTTCCCTACGAGTTTTTCTACTCCACCACCCACGTTGAGCGCCTCGCCTGGCGTTACGATCTGCAAGGGCCGGGCGCGCTCGTGCGCCTCGACCACTTCAATCAGGTCACCCCCGATGTGGGCCGGGGCCGCAAATACCTCGAGGACCTGGGTTTTCGGGTCACCGAAGACATACAGGACTCCGACGGCGTTACCTACGCAGCCTGGATGCGGCGCAAGGACACCGTGCACGACACCGCCCTCACTGGTGGAAACGGACCGCGCATGCACCACATCGCATTCTCGACCCACGAGAAGCACAACATCATCTACATCTGCGACAAGCTCGGCGCGCTGCGCAAAAGCGACCTGATCGAGCGCGGCCCGGGCCGCCACGGCGTCTCGAACGCGTTCTACCTTTACCTACGCGATCCAGACGGCCACCGCGTCGAGATCTACACGCAGGACTACTACACCGGCGACCCTGACAACCCGGTCGTGACCTGGGACGTGCACGACAACCAGCGCCGCGACTGGTGGGGCAACCCCGTCGTGCCCAGCTGGTACACGGATGCCTCGCTCGTGCTCGACCTCGACGGCAACCCGCAGCCCGTGATCGAGCGCACCGAATCGAGCGAAATGGCCGTGACCGTCGGAGCCGACGGCTTCTCGTACACCCGCCAAGACGACGAGCTGACCGGCTTCAAGCTCGGCACCACCCTCTAAATCGGACCGGGCCCTGGCCCGGTCCGCCCAGATGTCCCCAGATCAGCACTGTGGCGAATTCAGGATAGGCATCATGGCCGGGACGATACCGCCGCATATTTCCGTGGACCGGATGCACCTATCCGTTTTCTTTACCTGATTTAGCCCCCGACACCAGAATGGGCCCCGTCGAGGACGAGGGCCCATTCTGACTGTTGCCCTAGAACGGGTACGGTGCAATCTCAGCGCGTACCGTGAGCCACTGAGTCTCGGTGAACGCTTCAATGTTGGCCTGGGCACCGCCGAAGCGAGAACCCGTGCCCGAAGACCCCACTCCGCCGAACGGGGCACTGGCCTCGTCGGCAACGGTCTGCTCGTTGATGTGCACGATGCCGCTGGGAATGGCATCGGCCAGTTGCATGGCCAGACCGACATCGCCGAGAATGCCGAGCGAGAGCCCATATTCCGTGCTGGAGGCCAAAGCAATGGCCTCCTCAATCGTTGAGAACGTCACGACCGGTGCAACCGGCCCAAAGATCTCATCGGTCCAGGCACGCATTTCAGTCGTCACATTCGACAGCACTGTCGGCCGGTAGAACAAGCCGTCGTGCGTGCCGCCGGCCGAGAGGGTGGCGCCAGCGGCGACCGTGTCATCGACGATCGATTGGATGCGTTCCACCTGCCCCGCATCGATGATCGGGCCGAGCGCAACCTGGCCGCTCGCCGGGTCGCCGACGGGGAGGTGCGAGGCTTTCTCCGACAACAGGGCGATGTACTCGTCGTGCAGCGATTCGTGCACGATGTGACGCCCGGTCGTCATGCAGACCTGCCCCTGATGCAGAAAAGACCCGAACGCTCCGGCTGACGCGGCGAGCGCCAGGTCAGCGCCGGGCAGCACGATGAGGGCATTGTTGCCACCGAGCTCGAGGTGGGTGCGCTTAAGGTGGCGAGCACCGAGTTCGCCGACTTTGCGGCCGGCCGCGGTAGATCCGGTGAAGGAGACGATGCGCACCTCGGGGGCCGACACCACTGCCTCGCCGACGTCAGCGGAGCCCTGCACCAACTGAAGTACCCCGTCGGGCAGACCGGCCTCCTGAAAAATGCGCATCAGGGCGACACCGCCGCACACTGCCGTGCGGGGGTCGGGCTTGAGCAGCACGGCGTTGCCGAGTGCGATGGCCGGCGCGACCGATCGAATCGACAGGATCAAGGGAAAGTTGAAGGGTGCGATGACGCTGACGACGCCGGCGGCGTGACGCCGCGCGAAACTCCAGTGCTTTTCGTTCGTGGCCAGCACGTCGCCCAACGGATGATTTGGCAGGCCCGCTGCCTCAAAACATTCCGCGGCGGCGGCGTGGGTTTCAAGCTGGGCTTTGGCCAGAATCGCCCCTGATTCTCGAATGATCCAGCCCTGAATCTCTTCGGCGTGCCTCTCCCACAGGTCGCCGGCTCGGCGCAACACGGCGGCACGTTCTTCGGGTGGGCGGGCCGCCCAGTCTTTCTGCGCGATAGCTGCGGCTGCGGATGCCCGCAGCACGTCCCCGACGGATGCCACCCCCACCGACCCCAGCGCCTCGCCCGAACCGGGGGCGACGACCGGGCGGCTTCCGCCGCCACCGGCCACCCATCCGTTGACGAAGATTCTGTCCCTCCACAGCGCATCGTCCAGAATCAGTGTGCTGTCTACTGTCACGGTGCTGTCCACCAGGGTCATGTCTCCTCCTTGAGAGCGTGCGTAGTATCGAGGCCGTGTTGCAGCGCGGGCCGATCTCGTGCTCTCGACCCTACCCCCTGATTTGACATCGGGATTCGCGCGAACACTGGTGCGCGTAGCGCTGAAGACGCGGGTCTGAGCGTTCAAATGCTCAGGCCAGAAACTCCAGTGCGGCCTGCTTGAACTCACGCGCACTCAGCGCGTTCAGGTGGGTGCGACCCGGCAGTTCGAGGTACTGCGCGCCGCGTTCGGCCGCCAGAGCAGCCACCCCGGCAGGAATCGAGTCGGCCCCACCGGCCACAAACAGCTGCGGGATGCCCACGGGCACATCGAGCGTGCAGCCCGCGACCCCCTGCACGCACGCCAACAGCGCCTCCCGGTCGGCACCGGCGACTAGTGCCGGGCGGAGCACCCCGGCAATAGTCGGATCCGTGGGCAGCGCGCCCGAAACAACAAACCGGTTGACCTCGTCAAGATCCCAGGTGTCGAACAGCTCGAGCGGGCCGGCCCCGCCCAGCACGAGCCGCCGCACCCGTTCGGGCGCCAGCCTGGCCATGGCGGCCACGACCCGCGATCCCAAGGAGTAGCCGATCACGTCGACCCGCTCCAGTTCGAGGGTGTCGAGCACGGCCACGAGGTCGGCGGCCAGCTGACGCGGAGCATAGTCGGCGGCGCGATGCGGCTTGTCACTCTGGCCGTGGCCGCGCAGGTCGGGCGTGATCGCTCCGCGCCCGACCTCGGCGAGCGCTTGCACCCAGCCAGATTCGGCCCAGGTTACGGCGGCGGTCGACGCAAATCCATGCACGAGCAGCGCCGGTCGCTCCCCCTGCGTGGCCTCGAAGGCAATGCGTACCCCGTCGAGACGACGAGCGAACCGGGTCATTCGACCACGTCGCCAGCGGCGAACACCGCACCGGCGTGCGCCATCTCAGCGAGGGCGGTCGCGGTCGATTCCGCGGCGACCCCGGCGACCAGATCGGTCAGTACCCGCACGTGCTGGCCGTGCTCGAGCGCGTCGAGGCTGGAAGCTCGCACACAGTAGTCGGTGGCGAGGCCGACTACGTCGATCTCGGTCACCCCGTGCTCGGTCAGCAGCGACCCCACAGTCTGCCCGGCCTCGGTGGTGCCCTCGAAGATGGAGTACGCCGGCTTGCCCTGGCCCTTACGAATGTGAAATGTCACGGCATCCGTTGTGAGAGCCTGGTGATATTCGGCGCCCGCAGTGCCGGCCACGCAGTGCACCGGCCAGGTCGTGACGTAATCAGGTGCGGCATCACGGGCGAAGTGGCCACCATTGTCATTGCCGATATCGTGCCAGTCGCGCGACGCGAAGACGTATTTATACGTAAGCGGATGCTGCGCCAGCAGCGCGCTCACGCCCGCAGCGACGGCCGCCCCGCCGTCAACGCCCAGCGCACCACCCTCGGTAAAGTCATTCTGAACGTCAATGATGAACAGGGCGCGGGTCACGATGTCTCCTTCGATTGATCAGTTGTTCGACAGATTATCGCCGCAGTGGAAGAAGCCGGTGGTCAGTGTGTCGATGGCGATTTTCGCGTTCGAACTCACGTTGCCAATCGCGTAAATGGCGAAGGTGAGCGGGGTACCGTCGGCGGCGTGAATGATGCCGGAGAGCGTGTATCCGGTATCGATCCAGCCGGTCTTGGCAAAGACTGCACCGTCGGCGGCGGAATTCGCACCGGCGAAACGGTCAGCGTAAGAGAGCGATCCGCGCGGTCCACCGGCGATCGGCAGGCCATCGAACAGTACGCCGAGGTTGCCCTCGCGGGCGTTGACCTTGATGAACAGGGCGGTCAGGTAGGCCGGCGATACGGCGTTGTGTGGGCTGAGGCCCGAGCCGTCCTTGATGATCATGCCGCTCGTGTCGATACCGTAGTCAGCGAGACCGCCGACGATACCCTGCTGCAGTGCTGAGAAGGAGTTGCCGGAACCGTTTTCGATAGCCACGAGGCGGGCGAGCATCTCGGCAAGGGTATTGTCGCTCACGATCAGGGACTGTTGTATCAGGGTCGACACCGGCGCGGACTGCACTGCGCCCAGTTGGGCTGCACCGGACGGGGCGGTGGCCTGGCTGATCTCAAGGCCACCGCCGAGAGCGTCAGCGAAGGCTTGGCCGGCGCGGGCAATCGGGTCTTCGCTGCGGGCGGATGTGCTGCGGGTGGGGTCGTTCCGGTCACCGTCGACCATCAGCGCGGTAATTTCGGGCATGTAGCCGAGGCCAAGTTCGGTTCGGGCCCAGCCTTCGTCCCAGTCCGGGCCCGAGAAATAGGAGGAATCGAGCACGAGTGAGGTGATCGGCAAGTTGGCCGGGTCGGCAGCCCAGGAAACCTTGGTCTGGGTGGCGAGGTCGTCGAGGTGGGCGGCGCCGGTGTAGAACGGTTCCTGGCCGGTCGGCAGCCGCGACAGGGTGAGGTCTCCCCCGCCAACGAGCACGACCTGGCCGGGTTCGGAGCCCTTGACGACGCGGGTCGTGGCCCGGTAGTCACTGCCGAGAACGTTGAGGGCGGCAGCCGAGGTGAGCACTTTCATGACGCTCGCCGTGCGCGAGGAGGTCGTGCCGCCCCGGTCGAACAGCACCTCGCCGGTGTTGGCGTTGATCACCTGCGCCTGAAAATCGGCGAGTCGTGTGTCGGCGGCGAGCCCGGACACCGAGCAGGTGCGCAGCCGGCTGGCCGCTATCGCCTCGGTGGGCACCGGCCGCGCCGGGTCGACGGTCGGCGTGGGACTCGGCGTCACTGTGGGTGTTTCGACACCGGATGCCGCCATCGGCTCATTCCCGCCGGTCTGCGTTCCAGCGAACACCGCTCCACTGCCGAGCAGCACGAAGACGAGGGTACCGGCGGCGATCAGCCAGGCGCGGCGGCGCTCGGCGAAGGCAGCAGCGATCCCGCCACGCGGGGCGTCAACCGCAGTGGATGCGGGTGTCTGCACTGGTTCTTCCACCTCCGTATGGTAACCGACCCGCCTCCATGCAGGCTATTCGCCCGGGTAGCGCAGCCCGATCTGGGCCCGAACCGCATCGAGCGTGGTCATCACAGCGACCGATTCCTCGGCCGGCATGACGTCGCTCGAAATTCTGCCGGCTCGAATCAGCGCCTCAACCTCGACCGCTTCGAATTGCATGCCGCGACCGGTGAACTCGGCCGGGGCGAAGGCCTCGAGCACCGTTCCCACGTTATCGAGCACGCGAAAACTGGTCGGCGCGTACCACACGCCAGCGATGTCGATGCGCCCGTGCGTGCCGATGATCGAGGCCGAGGTTGGCCCGAGGGTGGCGCTCGCCGAAAATGTTGTGGCGATCTGGCCGCCGGCGTAGCGAAAGATCGTCGCGACCTGGGCATCCGCTCCGGTGGCTTTGAAGGACGCACTCGCCAGAATCGAGTCGGGCGGCCCGAACACGGCGTGCGCAAAGTTCACCGGATACACCCCGAGATCGAGCAGCGCGCCGCCGCCGAGTTCGAGCGAGTTCAGACGGTGCGCCGGGTCGTCGGGTAGGTCCTGGGTGTGGTCGGCGAGCAGGCTGCGCACTTCGCCGAGCGTGCCGGCGGCGAGAATCTCGCGAATGCGCACCATGTGCGGCAAGAACCTGGTCCACATGGCCTCCATGACGAGCAGATTTTTGCTCGCGGCCAGGTCGACCACCTGCCGGGCCTCGCGCGCATTTAGCGTGAACGACTTCTCGACCAGCACGTGCTTGCCGGCGTTCAACGCGAGGGCGGCGTGCTCGGCATGAAACGGATGCGGCGTCGACACGTAGATGACATCGACCTCAGCATCGTTCACCAGAGCTTCGTAGCTGGCGTGCGCCGCGCCAATACCAAACTCGGCCGCAAAGACCTGCGCTGAGGCCTGATTGCGCGACCCGACGGCCTGCACGGTGTGGCCGTTCTGCACCAGATCGTTCGTGAACGCGTGGGCGATGCCACCGGTGGCCAGGATTCCCCAGCGAATCGATTCCGTCATGCCTGTAGTTTATCTAGGGCCACCAACACGCACCGACGGCACAAAATATAGGTCAAACTAGACCAATGATCACCCTGCAGCAGGATGCCGATGGTTTCATCCGCATGAACCGGCACTTTCCCGACAACTCGCTTATCAGCATCAGCTTTACCGAGGGGGCAGCGGAGGAATTCACCGGCGCTCAGCTCAATGCCATCTTCGACGACGCTCTGGCTGAGTTTCGCGGGCAGAACCGTCTCGAAGGGGCCAAGGGCTTCTCCCGCGCGCCCGCGAAAACCGTGCAGACGACCAAGAACATCACCTTCGTCAAGGTGCACCCCGGCATGGCCCGCTGACCTCGCTCGCCCATACAGCAAACGGCCACGCTAACGACCGCGCGGCTCAAGTCCGCGCAGCAAACCGTAGCGCTACCAGCGGATTCCAGCGAACCAGATCGCTCAGACCGTCGACGGTGCCAGCGCGGTGAGCGCCGCAAGCCGATCGACCCCGATCGGTTCGTCGGCCAGCAGCGGCACGATCGCGACCCGGTCGGCGCGGGCGAACACCTTGTCGATCTGGGCAGCTTCGCTGGCCGCGCGCGCTTGCAGAAATGGCGTCTCGGGGTGCGCTGCGGCGATGGAATTGTTGACGACCCAACCCCACGGCTGAATTCCGGCGCGCTGAAGGTCTTGCTGCAGCCCCTCGGCCTCAAGCACGGGCGTCGTCTCGGCGAGCGTGACCAGTAACACCTTGGTCAGGGCTGAATCCTGCAAGCGCATCAGCGGTGTCACGAATGCCATGTTCTCCCCCATTTGGCGCGCGATTTCGCGATGGTACGCCCCGGTGGCATCCAGCAATAACAGGGTGTGACCGGTCGGAGCGGTGTCGACGACGACAAATTCGTGCCGTGATTCGTGCACGGCCTGGGAGAACTGCCGAAACACCGCCACCTCGTCGGTGCACGGCGAGAGTAGGTCTTCGGCCAGGGCCGCCCGACCATCATCGTCGAGATTCTTGCCCTTGGTGGCCATTACATGATCGCGATACTCGCGAATCGCCTCGGCCGGGTCGATGCGCGAGACGCGCAGCCTCGGCAGGCTCCCGTGCAGGGTCTCGACCAGGTGAGCTGCCGGGTCCGTCGTCGTGAGGTGCACGGCGTGGCCGCGCTCGGCGAGAGCCACGGCCAGAGCCGAGGCGATCGTGGTCTTGCCGACGCCGCCCTTGCCCATGCAGAGAATCAGGCCGTGCCCGGTCTGCTCCAGCTCGTCGACGAACTGGCCCAGCGGGGCGTCCGGAACGTCGACCACAGTGTGCGATTGCGCGGGGCCGTCGCTGTCGCCGCCGCCGCCACGAAACAGGGTGCGCAGCGCGTCGACGCCCATCATGTTGCCGGCCTTGAGCTCCAGAATGTCCCGCGGCAGGGCTGTCAGGGCCGCCGGAATACCGTTCAGCGCCGCTGATTCGCGGTTGCGCACTGCGACGGCAATCGGCTCGACGCCCGCGCCCACCGGCAGTACTCCATTAATAACGACGTAGCCGCCGCGAATTCCAATCTGCGCCAGCTCACCCTGCGTACGCTCGATCTCCGTCAAAGCGGATGCCTGCGCGCGAGCCACGAGCACCAGTCGCGTTCGCTCAGGGTCGGCCAGGGCAGCGACCGCGGCGGCGTACACCGCCTTGTGCTTCTCAAGCCCGGAAAGCGGCCCGAGGCAGGACGGATCGCCCTTGCCCGCGTCGAGAAACTCGGTCCAGGAACCGGGCAGCTGCAGCAGCCGGATGGTGTGGCCGGTCGGCGCCGTGTCGAACACGATATGGTCGTAGGTGGCGAGCAGGCTCTCATCGGTGAGCAGGTTCGTGAACTCGTCGAACGAGGCGACCTCGGTCGTGCACGATCCGGACAGGCCCTCGGCGATGCTCGCGATCTCACGTTCCGGCAGGAGCCCCCGAACCGGGGCGATAATGCGTTCGCGGTAGGCATCCGCTGCCTGCTCCGGATCGATTTCGAGCGCGCTCAGGCCGGTAATTGCGCCAATACGAGTGACTGTGTTGCCGATCGCGAGCCCGAACACCTGCCCGATATTGGAGGCAGGGTCGGTGCTCACAAGCAGCACCCGGCGACCCCGTTCGGCCAGCTCGATCGCGGAAGCACCCGCAACGGATGTCTTTCCTACACCGCCTTTACCGGTGAAAAAGAGAAACCGTGGCGGGTTTTCCAAAAATTTCATGGTGTCAGCAGCAGCCGGTGGCGCCGCCGCAGCATCCGCTTGCAGATTTCTCGGTCAGACCGAGCTGGGGGCGATCAGCCAGACCGGCGAAGGCGAGCAGCTGAGATTTCGATGGGTAGGCGCCGGTCGCCACGGTGACGCCGTCGACGACGGTGAGCGGCAGGCCGGTGGATCCGACGAGGTGCATGAAGGCGCGCACGGTCTCATCCGTGGCGAAGGCGAGGGGATCGGTCGCCAGGTTATGGCGCTGAATGTCGGCGCCGAGGTTCTGCAGGCTGCGCACGGTGGCGGTCACCTCGAACAGAGACTGATCGACGTCGACACCACAGACCCCGGTGTCGCAGCACAATGCGGGTTCGTAGATTCGGATGGCAGTCATGTCGATCTCCCTAGTAACGTCAGCAGCTATATCGATAAGTATCAATGTAGCAGTAGGCTGGTGCCGCCACCTAGCGGGAAGGAACAACTTATGAACGACAAGTCCAAGATCACCGAGCGAGTGCGGGAGCGCTACGCCGCAGCCGCACTGCAACTGACGGATGTATCTACCACCGCGTCGTGCTGCGTGCCCACTGACCTGGGCAACGGCGACGTTTTTGGATCAACCCTGTATACCGATGGCGAAAGTTCAAAGATTCCCGAGGAAGCCTTTTTGGCCAGCCTGGGTTGCGGCAATCCAACCGCGGTCGCCGACCTCCGCAACGGTGAGACCGTGCTCGACCTCGGCTCCGGCGGCGGCATCGACGTACTGCTCTCCGCGCGTCGCGTCGGCCCGACCGGCTTTGCCTACGGGCTCGACATGACCGATGAGATGCTCGCGCTCGCCCGCGCCAACGCCGCCAAAGCCAAGGCCACCAACGTGGAGTTCATCAAGGGTCAGATCGAGACCATCCCCTTGGCTGATGACACCATCGACGTCATCATCTCGAACTGCGTCATCAACCTGTCGGCTGACAAAAACGCCGTCATCGCCGAAATGTTCCGAGTATTAAAGCCTGGCGGACGCCTCGGCATCTCCGACGTCGTCGCCGAAAACCACCTGAGCCAACAAGACCGCATCCGTCGCGGCAGCTACACCGGCTGCATCGCCGGAGCACTGTCGCACCAGGAGTACCTCGACGCCCTGCACAAAGCCGGCTTCGCTGACCCGAGCGTGCAGTACACCCACGAGGTCGCCCCCGAAATGCACGGGGCCATTGTGAAGGCGGTCAAACCCACCGTGTAGCCACTATTGGGTGCGCAGCGGCTTTAGAAACTCGTCGGCCATTCCCAGCTGGTCCTGCAGTTTTTGCCGATGCTCCACCGCCTGGGCGATGAAGGTGTTGAGCTCGGCGCGCACCTCAGCATCGTGCGAACCGGTCAGACTGCCTTGCATCGTGTCGATCACCTTCAGCAGCGCTATCATCTCGTCGAGCGTAAAACCGAGCGGTTTCATACGGCGAATCAGCATCAGCCGGGAGAAGTCGTCGGGCGAGTAGAGCCGAAAACCACCATCGGTGCGAGCGGACGCCTTCAGCAGGCCGACCTCGTCGTAGTGCCGGATCGTACGTAGCGACAGCCCGGTCTTCTCGGCGAGCTCGCCAATATGCATCGTAACCACTGACCCGGTCGTTGGCGCGCCTGATATCACCGGAAGACCTCTTTCCCTGCAGTCACAACCAACCCTTACGTTAAGGTAGTGTTGCAGAAGTCGGCTGACATTCATCTGTGAGCCCACTCTCCCACTATTGTCCTTGATGGCCTCGTGCTCGATGACCGGTGGAGGTGCGCACCGCGGCGCCCACCCAAACTCTTCTGTATCCACTTCGGCCGCACCCCCGGCCCAGCTTCTGGAGGCCTCATGGCCATCGTTTCCAAGCCCATCACCGCGAACCGCTACCGTGCGGAGCCTTCGGTTCTGACCGCACTGCGCACGCCCCGCCTGCTCACCCGCGAAGTTCTCGCCGGCCTCGTGGTGGCCATGGCGCTCATCCCCGAGGCGATCGCCTTCTCGATCATCGCCGGCGTCGACCCGCGCGTCGGCCTGTTCTCCTCGTTCGTGATGGCCGTCACCATCGCCTTCGTCGGTGGCCGCCCCGCCATGATCACCGCCGCCACCGGCGCCATTGCCCTCGTCATCGTCCTCACCCACAACCTCGCCATCAGCGTCGTCGTCGGTGTCATCGTCGGTGTCATCGTCGGTGTCATCGTCATCGACCTGTCGGCTTCGCACATCTGGGACGCCTCCACCGTTGCCACTCTCGACGCGATCACCTACAAATATGAGCGGCACGACAAGTACGTCGTCATCGAGGGCCTCAACGAGGCCAGCACCGAACTGCACAGCCGCCTGGCCGGAAACCTCGGCGGCGGCCACTAGCGCCCGCCCACACAGTAAGCGGCGCGCGCAAGTCGGCAGAAGGCCCAGTCACTCGAGGCAGGAATTTCAGAGTCAGACATCACAGGCCCCCGGCGGGGCTCCTCAGACTTGAAGTGACGGTTTTTCTGCACCCAGGCACGCGCAACAACGCGCGCACACCTTCTCCCAGGTGGTCAATATGTTCAGGCTAAGCGCAATTCCTCCCGCCAATCCGGCAGGCCAAGGCTAAACCCATAGATATTCATCTATGGACATGGTCAAGTCGACTATTGTTTACCCTGTGTTCATATAGACAGACTTCTATGAGTCAAGTCGGCCGTCGGCTGACATTCACAGTTCACGTTCGGCGTACCAAGCCGATAAGGAAAGGACCACGAAAGTGTCCCTGCTTTCATTCAAGACCGCCAGCATCAGCGCGAGCGTCCTTGCAGCAGCACTACTCTTAACCGCCTGTGGCGGCCAGGCCACCAACACGAGCTCCGACCCGGCCGACGGACTGTCCGGTTCGGTCACCATCGACGGCTCATCTACTGTCGCCCCGCTCAGCGAGGCAGCAGCCGACATGTACCGCGACGTCGAGGCCGGCGTCAACGTCACCGTCGCGACGTCCGGCACCGGTGGCGGTTTCAAGGCATTCTGTGCCGGCGAAACCGACATCTCCGACGCTTCACGCCCGATCAAGGACGACGAAGCCGCGGATTGCGAGGCCAATGGCATCAAATACACCGAGATCGTCATCGCCAATGACGGTCTCTCCGTCGTAGTGAATCCCGAGAACGACTGGGCTTCCTGCCTCACCGTTGAGCAACTGAACACCATCTGGGCTCCGGAATCCGAAGGAACGGTCACCAACTGGAACCAGGTTGACGCCTCGTTCCCCGACGAGCCGCTCGTGCTCTTCGGCGCCGGTACTGACTCAGGCACCTTCGACTACTTCACCGATGCCATCAATGGCGAAGAAGGTGCCATCCGCGCCGACTACAGCCCCTCCGAGGATGACAACATCACAATCCAGGGCGTGCACGGCGACAAGGGTGCCATGGGCTTCTTCGGCTTGAGCTATGTCGAAGAGAACCCAGACGCAATCACGGCACTCGAGATTGACGGCGGCCAAGGCTGCATCTATCCGACGAAGGAGACCGTGCAAGACAGCTCGTATCAGCCGCTCGGGCGTGGGCTGTTCCTGTACGTCAACGACGCGAATTACGCCGACAAGGCGCAACTGCGCTCGTTCGTCGACTTCTACCTCGAGAACTCAGATGCCGTCGCCGAGGCCGCGCTATACATCCCTCTCACCGCTGACCAGAAGAGCACCGCAACAACGGAACTCGCCACCCTCGTCGGCTAGTCACACCCGCACACTGATTCAAGAAGGAGATTGTGCGTTCATGAGCACACTCACCCCCGTCGGCGGTTCGGCTCTTCTGCCGGGCCGCCCCGCGGTGTCCCTGCGGTCGAACCGCCCACGCCACGGCGAAACGTTCGTACGCTTCCTCCTGCGCGTCGCCGCCATATTGACCATTGTCATCACCGGCGGCATCCTGATCGCGCTGCTGGTTCCCTCTATCGAATTCTTCCGCACCGTCTCGGTATTTGACTTTCTCTTCGGCGATCGCTGGGCTCCCCGCTTCGCTGACGCCTCGTTCGGCGTATTGCCCCTCGTCACCGCCACGGCCTGGACCTCCGGCATAGCCCTGCTGGTCGCCATCCCACTCGGGCTGGGCGCCGCAGTGTTCCTGTCCGAGTACGCCAAACCGGGCCTGCGCAAAGTACTCAAGCCCGTCCTGGAAATCCTGGCCGGCATCCCCACCGTCGTGTTCGGACTCTTCGCCCTGCAGTTCGTGCAGGCCACCGTCTTTCGTGGCTTGTTTGATCTCGACACGGGCGCCTTCAGCGTTCTCGCCGCCGGTCTCGTTATGGGCGTCATGATCGTGCCGACGATCGCATCAATCAGCGAAGACGCCATGTCCGCCGTGCCCCTGAGCATGCGCCAGGGATCGGCAGCGCTCGGCGCGAACCGCATGCAAACCACCGTGCGCGTCGTCTTTCCCGCCGCCCTGTCCGGCATCATCGCCGCGATCGTGCTCGGCGTCTCCCGCGCCGTGGGAGAGACGATGATCGTTGCCATTGCCGCCGGCGGGCAGGCCCGCATCGTGACGGGTCCCCTCGAGCAGGGTCAAACCATGACCGGATTCATCGCCAACGCCGCACTCGGGGATTCCCGAGTGGGATCTCTTGAATACGACACCCTCTTCGCCGTTGGCCTGCTCTTGTTCCTCGTCACCCTGCTGTTCAACTTCATCAGCATCCGCTTCGTGCGTCGTTTCCGGGAGATCTACTGATGACATTCCTCACCACCGGCCTCGGCGCCCATATCCGCAGCGCCAGCATCCACGGAAAGGTTCGCGGCGGCGAGCACAGCGCCCGTTTCGTACTCTTCCTCATCGCACTGTGGCTCTGCCTGTTCGTCGCATTCGGCGTGCTTCTGACCCTCATCATCACCACCCTCATCGACGGGTTCTCCCGCCTCGACTCCCGCCTCGTCACCGAGTACCCCGCATCGGCTCCGGAACGGGCCGGCCTTCGCCCAGCGATCCTCGGCTCCATCTGGGTGATCGGAGCCACGGCCTTGTTGACCATCCCACTCGGCGTGGCCGCAGCCGTACACCTGGAAGAATTCGCCGATCGCAAGAAATGGTTCAACCGCGCGATCGAACTCAACGTGCAGAACCTGGCCGCCGTCCCCTCGATCGTCTACGGGCTGCTCGCCCTCGGCTTTCTTGCCCTGCTGGGCGTACAAAACAAGAACATCGTCATCGGCGGCGCCCTCGCCCTCGGCCTGCTCGTCCTGCCCGTGATCATCATCTCCACTAGAGAAGCGCTGCGAGGCGTTCCCCTCGAAATTCGGCAAGGCTCTCTCGCCGTCGGGGCGACACCGCTGCAGACCGTCTGGCGACAAACCCTGCCAGCATCGGTACCCGGCATCGCCACGGGCGCCATTTTGGGCTTATCCCGGGCCCTCGGCGAAGCCGCCCCGCTACTCGTGCTGGGAGCTTTGGTCTTTGTTAGCTTCGACCCGAACGGGCTGCTCAGCGGGTACACCACCATGCCGATTCAAATTTTCAACTGGACGTCACGGCCGCAGGCCGAGTTCCACGAGCTCGCCTCCGCAGGAAGTATCTTGCTGCTGCTGATTCTGCTCGCCATGAACGGACTCGCCATCTTCATTCGCAACCGCTACCAGCAGCGCTGGTAGACAGACAGGACCAGCCATGCCGACCAAAACACGCGCCGCAAGCTACACCACCGGCAGCGACCAGAAACCCACCATCCACTTTCCCGCCGAGCACGCCGAACGCAGCGCCGCGCTGCCCACGGTGCCTAACGCGATCATCGAATGCAAAGACGTCAACGTGTATTACAACGCCTTTCGTGCGGTCACGGGCGTTGACCTTTCTTTTGGCTCGAAGGAAATCACGGCACTCATCGGCCCGTCAGGTTGCGGCAAGTCGACGCTGCTCCGCTCGCTGAACCGCATGAACGATCTCATCGACGGCGCCCGTGTAGAAGGTTCTGTCACCTTTCAAGGTGAAGACATCTACCACAAGGAAGTCGACGCCATCGAGGTGCGGCGCCGCATCGGGATGGTCTTTCAAAAGCCCAACCCGTTCCCCAAATCGATTTACGACAACATCGCCTACGGCCCTCGGGTCATCGGCCTGAAGGCATCCAACATGGACGATCTGGTCGAGGAAGCCCTCACCCGAGCCGCCCTCTGGCCCGAGGTCAAGGACAAGCTCAAACAATCTGCGTTTGGCCTCTCCGGCGGGCAGCAGCAGCGCCTCTGCATCGCCCGCACCATCGCCGTCAAACCAGACGTGATCCTGATGGACGAGCCCTGCTCCTCGCTCGACCCCATTGCCACGTCACGCATCGAAGACCTCATGTATGAGCTGCGCGAGGACTACACGATCATCATCGTCACCCACAACATGCAGCAGGCCGCGCGTGTGGCTGACCGTACCGCGTTCTTCACGGCCCTCGCCAGCGAGGAGACGGGCGACCGCACGGGGCTCCTGGTGGAATATGACCTCACCAAGAAGATCTTCGAGAGCCCGGCCGACCAGCGCACAGAAGACTATATCTCGGGTCGTTTCGGGTGAGTCTCGTCGTCGAGGCGCCGGTCTGGCCATTGCACGTGGTCGTCATCGACTCCCCCACTACGCTGCACCGTGGCAGCCCAGCGGAATTTCGCCGGCGTGGCATCTCGCTGAGCCGATCGGCCGACGGGTGCGAAGCCCTACGGATGCTGGCGCATGAACCAGAATCGGTCGTCGTGGCCCCGACCGACTTGACCGACATGCCCGTGCTCGATTTCATCGAGATTGTCGTTGCCCTCGCCCACGCGCCGGTGCTGATGGGCTTGACGGCGACCCTGCCGGACGGACTCGTCGTCGAGGGGCTCAGCCGCGGTGCGGCCGGTCTCGTCGCGCTTCCGCTCACACCGTCACGCCTCGCATCTGCTTTGGGACCGATGCGCCGCGGACACGACCACGCCCCCGACGTAGAGCTAACCTGTGGTGGGCTCGTACTGAGCGTGGCCGAACACCGCGTCCTCGTGCGTGGAGTCGAGGTGTACTTCTCGCCGAAGGAATTCGACGTTGTGCAATACCTCATGCTCGGCTTTCCTAGGCTGGTGTCCCTCGATGAACTCGTGCGTCACTTCGCGGACGGCGACCCGGAGCACGCTATCCGCGTTCGAATCACCGTGTCGCGCATTCGTACGAAACTTGCTCTGGCATCGCCCGGCTTTCCGCCGATCATCGAGACAATTCGCGGGATCGGTTACCGAATCGCCGGCTGATTCGTCGGGCCCATATCCGCCAAGAGTGCGTGAACGCGCGCGCTGATCTCATCGCGCATGACCCGCACCTCAGCCAGCGACTTGTTGCCGGGATCTTCCAGAACCCAGTCCATGTACCGTCGTCCGGGGTAGATCGGGCAGGCATCGCCGCAGCCCATCGTGATGACGTAGTCGGCGGCCTGCACGACCTCTTCGGTCAATGGCTTCGGAAACTCGGTCGCCAGAGGAACGCCGATTTCATCGAGGGCTTCAACGACTACCGGGTGCACTGCGGATGCCGGGGCCGATCCCGCCGTGCGCACGTGCACGGCGTCTCCCGCGAGTTGACGAAGAATGGCAGCAGCCATCTGCGATCGCCCAGCGTTCTGCACGCACACAAACAGCACCTCGGGTGTGCCGCGTAAAACCAGACCTCCGGCAGTCGCCAGCGCGCTGAGCCTGTCGGTGGCAAACTTGGCCGTCAGCGATGGCAGGAACCGCACGATATGGGCACGGTCCGCGAGCAGCGAATAGCTCTCGGTAACGTAGCGAGCCACGGTCTCTCGCGAGAACGTTGAGCTGAACCGGTAGGAGAGATCATCGACGATGCGAGAGAACACCGGAGGAACAGCACGCGCGTGGATGGGCGCGGTCACTTCGCTACGCTCCGTCTCGCCTGCTCCCGACGAAGCCAGCAGACGTCCGAACCGAACCCAGGCATCCGCTGTCAATTGATACTGGTCTCGAAGGTCTTTCGTTAGCAGGCCGGCCGTTGTCAAGTCGGTGAACGCCCTGTTGACCTCGGCGCCGGGCACGCTCAGGGCTTCGGCAAGCCAATTCGGTGAACGCTGGGACTCGGGTGTCGCGGCGATCAGGCTGAGCAGCCGGAGATTGACCGGATCGGTGAGCGCGCTGATTTGTTGCGCGCGGACGCGAGCCGATTCCGAGTCCAGGGGGCGGCCAATCGTGCGGGGAAACGTAGACACGTATTACCTCAGGAGATCGAGTATGGCGGACTTGCGACTGGCAGCAATGGAATGCCAGACCTGACGCCCGCGTTGGTCCCGCACGAGCAGACCGTCATCGACCATGATGCGCAGGTGATGGGTAATTGTCGGCTGGGTCATTCCCAGCGTTGTCGCGAGATCCCCCACGGTCACCTCACCCGATACTGCACCCGCGATCATGCTCAATAGCTGCAGGCGAGTGGGATCCGCCACCGCGCGCAGGGTGCGCGCCAACACTTCAGCGGCCGTTCGATCGAGTGGAGTGATCGGCTGCGCTGCGTCTGCGTCGTCGTGACGAGCGGATGAGGGCATGCAATCAGTCTATGGGCGTCCTGCGACCCGATTCTCAGCGAACTCACGACAGGGCCGCTGGCGCGCAGCAAGCTTGAACGTCAAGACGATCCTGGGGAACCCTCTACTGAATGATTGCGCGTACGTCATCCTGGGCACCAAACAACAACACCGCGAAAAGCAGGAACACGGCGGCGCCCAGCCACCCGCTTATGCCTCCGAGTTCGGGTGCCAGAAATAACGCGCTCAGTCCCAGCAGGATCAGGGTCCCGGCCAGAACCGCGACTAAGCGCAGAGCGCCCACATAGTAATTGAGACAGAGCCGAGGAACATCTGTTTCATCACTCATCGTCGTAAGTTTAATGTTGAGTTCCGGGCCGAGGCCGTGGAGCTAGGCATTTCATCGGGCCGGCCTAGTGGGCCACCAGCACGACGCGCTCTAAGCCCAGATGAACGCGGAGCCGCTCTTGGTCGTCAGCTTGACCCCACCAGACGACAACTTCGCTCGAATTCCGCTACAGAACCCTTGTCGCTCAGCTGTTGAATGGAACAACCATACCGCTGACTTCCACTGCAATAGGGACATCCGGTCGCTGCAACGCCTGCGCGAACGCAGTGCCTAGTTGCTCAAGGGAACGCCCAGCAGGAAGTTCGACAATACCGATCGTGACACCGGAGGCGTCCGGTGTGGCGCTGCCCATAGCTACTTGCACGCCTGAAACCAGCCCTTCGGTGGTCACTGCCCTCTGGGCGAGTTCGTTCAACTCTGCCGGTCGAAACACGGCCCGCTGGATGACCACGGTCAGCTTCTCCGGAGCTTCGGCGACCAACTCCTCAAGCCGGGCACTTGGCGTGCCATACCAAATGATAGTGACCGCGCTTCGATCCTTCGAGATCGCCGGAGAACCAAAATTTCGGTCCCCCGTCAGTTCACCCTGCAGTCGATCAAGCCACTGCATTGTCTCCAAATCGACTGGCGGCAAGGCCAACTCCTCCCGCAACTGGTCCTTGATCACCAGAGAATCCTCCAGTGGCAGCATCTCCGTCTCCACTTGCGGCCCACCCGGAAGCGGAGCAGGTGCCGCGCAGCCACTCAACGCGACCACCGCGCACAGTCCTATCCCGGCCAGCGCGAGCCAGCGACGACGACGTGTCACGGTGTATCGCATCATTGCCTCATCTACCCCAGTGGTCATCCTCACCCTAGTGAAGACGCATGAACGACAGGTAACGGTCGAAGATCGCACGACCTATCGGGTGCAACAGAAGAACGGTCAGCGACTGGCTTCATGGAACATTTATGCACGGCTGACCTGGCGCCGGCAACACACGACTTCACCGTGCCCAGCAGCTCGGGAGCGACCCCACGTACAATCACACTGACGTACATCGCCGGAGACGGCACCGACGCGATTAATCTTGAGCTGAACACCACGGGAATAGATCCGACGGCGGCTCCCAGAAAACCGCAGCGACCCAGCCCGCGGGGGAGGTTCTCTCGGACTTTTTTGCCAGGTTGAATGGCGATATTCATGCGTCCACGACGGATCGAGGCTGATCACGGCAAGGACCAATCGTGCGTAGCGCTCGTCAAGGAGCTCGATCACGACTCTTTCCCGTGGAGCGCTGGCGTTCCGAAAACGACTTGTCGCAGTCTTTGTTGAACGTTCCCGCCATTTGCCCGGTATAGCCGGGCCTGGGCACGGAGCGCTAACAACGGCACGCATGATTTCGAGTGCGCAATCACCCGCAGGGCCTGTCGGAGACAATGTCCGGTCAAGCAGGTTTGACGCCACACAGAGTTCGAAAATCACATGAGCATAGGTGAAGTGTGAGCAAATGTGGCGAATTCGCAGAAACACACTGCAAAGCCGGTTTCATAAACCCTACCTGGCCAGCATATTTAGTGGAGCCGCCTGTCAGAATCGAACTGACGACCTTCTCATTACGAGTGAGATGCTCTACCAACTGAGCTAAGGCGGCATTACCAGATCGCCTCGAAAGGCAGCCGGTGACACAGCAGCCAAGCCTAGTCGTTCCTACGAGTAATTCTGTACACCTCGGAGAATGAGGCGTTCACGGACTCCGAAAGTGGGGTCGCACCGTCGCCCTCCGCCCAGACCCGCCAGGCATGGCGGATCGCCGCGACGGCTACGAGCGTGAACAGCAGGGCACGCTGGGCCAGCTCGACCGGGTCATCAGCTCGCTCGGGGGCATCCGCTGTGAAACGACGCTCGATGATCTGCTGCAGCTGATCTTCGAAGTCGCGCAGGGTCGCCATGCGCATACCGAACAGGTAGGCGTTCTCCTTCATGACCGTGCGGCGCAGTTGGTGAATCTCCCGGTCGGCCTCGGTGCGCTCCAGGCTCTTGGCGAGCAGCAGGGCCAGATCGGCGAGCACGTCGTTGTTCCGGCCACTCGCGACAAAGATGTCAATATCTGCAGCGGATGCCATACCGGGCGCGTCGCCGATCAGGGCTGCGTCTTTCGAAGAAAAATAGTTGAAAAACGTACGCGGTGAGACGTTAGCGAGGCGGCTGATGTCCTCGACCGTGACGCACTCAAAGCCGCGCTCGCGGGACAGAGTCAGCACAGCGTGTTGGATGGCTCGCCGAGTGGCGAGGCGCTTGCGCTCACGCGGGCCCGGCGGTTCCGTTTCAATCGACATACCCCAAGTGTTCCACAGCGCTCGAACGCCTCTGAGTGGTTAGCACTGGGGGTCGGCGGCTGGCACGATTCCGTCAACAAGATAGGAGTCGACCGCATCATTCACGCAGGAATTCGACTTGTTGTAGGCGGTGTGGCCTTCGCCGGTGTAGGTCACCAGGGTGCCGCTGTCGAGCTGCTCGGCCAGCTGCTGCGCCCAGATGTAGGGGGTGGCCGGGTCGTTCGTGGTGCCGACGACCAAAATGGGTGCCGCGCCCGCCGCGTGGATCTCGTCGCGTTCGCCGGTGAACGGGTATGGCCAGTTGGCGCACCCGATGTCGCCGAAGCTCATGTACGGGCCGATCACCGGGGCCGCGTCGGCGAGTTCGGCGGCCTGTGCACGCATCGAAACCGGGTCGGCGTTGTAGGAATAGTCGATGCAGTTGATGGCCATGAATGACTCGGTCGAGTTGTCGGAATATTTACCGTCGGCATCCCGACCGTTGTAGGCATCGGCAAATTGAAAGGCACCGTCGGCGCTGCCGTGCATGACGGTGTCGAACATGATGCTGAGCTGAGGCCACGCCGTGGCCTGATAGAGCGGATAGATGATCGCAGTCAGCAGCGTGCTAGCGCCAAGCTGGCGGCCATCCGTTGCCGTGATCGGGCTGTCGTCAACCGACGCCATGAGTGCACCGATTGTCGTCAGCGCGTTGTCGGCACTGCCCCGGAACGGGCAGTCCTCCCCCGTCACACAGTCGGCGAGGTAAGCGCGCAGCGCGTTTTCAAAGCCGACGGCCTGCGTCTTGGTAACCTCGAAGTTGCTCGTCGACGGGTCGACGGCCCCGTCGAGCACGAAGCGTCCGACCTTTTCGGGAAAGAGCTCGGCGTAGGTGGCGCCGAGAAAGGTACCGTAGGAGTAGCCAAGAAAATTGAGCTCCGTGTCGCCGAGGGCGGCGCGCAACAGATCGAGGTCACGTGCGGCGCTCTGCGTGTCGACGGTGCCGAGCAGCGGCCCGGTCTCGTCGGCGCAGGCGGTCGCGAATGCGTCGGACGACGCCGCAAGCTCGGCGATCCAGGCATCCGTGCCGCGCTTCGCCTCGGTCAGCCCGTACAGGTACTCGTCCATCTCGGCCGAGTCGTAGCAGGAAACCGCCGAGGAACGACCCACCCCGCGCGGGTCGAATCCGACGATATCGAAGCTCGCCTGCAGCTTTTTATCGGTGGCGTAGTCGAGGGAATCCGCGACAAAGTCATAGCCAGAACCGCCGGGTCCGCCGGGGTTCACCAGCAGGGAACCGACGCGATCGTTTCCGGTGGCCACGTGGCGCACGAGGGCGAGCGAGATCTTTCCGGCGGCCGGATCGCCATAGGAGAGCGGAGCGGATGCCTCTGCACACTGCAGGCCGTCACCACAACCGTCCCACTGCAACACCTGGCTGTAGAAGGGGGCGAGGTCACCGTCAACCTGTTCACCGGTGGGCGTGGACTGGGCGGGGCCGGCATCCGTCGCGAACCAGGCGGAGCATCCGCTCAAAATAAGCGTGAGCGCCAGTGCGGCGGCCGTGGCGCTCAGTGCGCGGATGCTGCGGTTCAACGGATTTCCTCTTTCATGAAGCGGATGCTGCGGCTCAGGCTACCGAAGGAGGCTGGGAGTCGCTGTTATCGACGTCGCTGTGTCACTGCGGGCGACGGATCGCAGACACCAGCATCGCCTCGAGGGCGAGCGCGGGTGCGACGTTGCCTTGGATGCGCTGGCGGGCCACGGCGATCGCATCCATGGTAGCGACCGTGGCCGCTGGCGCGCTGGCCGCACTCGCAGTGCGGAGTTCGGCGAGCAGTTCGAGGTTGATAACCGCTTTGTCCCGGCCCAGCTGCACCATGCAGACATCACGGTAGAGGGAGGCGAGGTCGACCAGGATGCGGTCGATGCCGTCCCGCAGGCTACGGACGGCCCGGCGCTTCTGGTCGTCTTCGAGGGCCTTGATCTGGCTGCGCAGCCCCGGCGGTACCGACTGCCCGGCTTCGATCCCGAGTGAGCGCAGCATACCGTCGCGCTCGGCGGCATCGAGCTCAAGTGTGATGGCCTTGGCGTCGTCGCCGGCGATGGCAAGCAGCCGTGCGGCAGCATTGACGGCCGAGGACACCGAACGGATGCCGAGAGCCGTGCGCAGGGTCTCCTCGCGTCTGGCCCGGGCGTCGGCATTGGTGGCGAGGCGCTTGGCCATGCCGATGTGACTCTGGGCGAGGCGGGCGCTGAGCTCGGCGACGACCGGGTCGACGCCGTTTCGGCGCACCAGCAGGTCGGCCACGTCGGCCACGCTCGGCACACGCAGGCGCACGGTGCGTACGCGCGAGCGAATGGTCGGCAACAGGTCGGCCTCGCTCGGAGCGCACAGAATCCACACGGTGCGCTCGGGCGGCTCTTCGAGGGCTTTCAGCAGCACGTTGGAGGTGCGCTCGACCATGCGGTCGGCGTCTTCGACTACGACTACGCGGTAGCGGCCGACCGAGGGCGAGTATTGCGAGCGGGCGACGGCTTCCTTGACGGATTCCATTTTGATAATGACGCCCTCGGTGGCGAGCACGCTGAGGTCTGGATGGGTGCGGGCTTCGACCTGGCGGGCCGCGGCGAGGTCTTCGGCGGGTGTGCCCGGGCTGAGCAGCGCGGCGGCGAAGGCGAACGCGAGGTTCGAGCGGCCGGACCCGGGGGGCCCAGTGATGAGCCAGGCGTGCGTCATCGAGTTGGACTCGGCGGAGGCGCTGGTGCTGGTGCTGCTGGTCTCACTGGCGGAAGGCACGCGCTGCGCCGCCGCCCGGAAGATGGCGATTGCGTCGGCCTGTCCCGTTAGGTTGTCCCACACTGCCATGAGTCAAGGGTAACCCGCCCCGCCGACACCGCCCGCGCCCCGTGCGTCTTGTGCCGACCGAGCCCGGGCTCGGAAAATGTGCCCCATACCCGACTGCCACGAGGTCACGAGGTCACGAGGTCACGAGGTCACGAGGTCACGAGGTCACGACCAACTCAAGATGAGAACCCTCTCATGCTGCTCTGCGCGAGAACCGTGGTCGACGCCCCAGACTAGGTCAATGCAGACTTTGTGGAAGGTGGCGCTCGGTGCCACAGTTGTGGTCGCCCTCGGCGCCGGATCTGCAGGGGCCGTCGCGCTGACCTCCACGCTCACGATCACCGACCAGCCCGGGCTGGTTCAACGTATCGATCCCGTGGGCTCCGGCTCTGGCTCAAGCACGACCGCCGAGGAGACCGCACCCGGAGTCGCGCCGACGGCCACCGCGACGCCCATCTCGACGGCCCCCGTTGATGTTCCGGTCGCCCCGCCCGTCGCTGTACCCCCGGCCGGATCGCAGACCATCGACGACGACGTTGACGTTGACGTTGACGTTGACGACGGTGACGTCGGTGACGACGACGTTGACGTTGACGGCTGAACCCGGCGGGTCGCATCCGCTGGAACAGGCGCCGGAAATTCTCGAGGCCGTCGCGGAGTCGCTCGGCATGACCCTGGTCCGGCTGCATCGGTTCAGCATCGAAACGACCGCCCGCGGCGTCACCGCTGGTTACACGATCGAGCTGGATCCCGGCACACAGACGACCGAATCCCACACCGTCTACCTTGAATCGAATCCCACCAAACGTGACCGGCCCGGCGTGCTCGCCTTCCGTGACGAGCAAACCGATGAAACCGTGGCTGCTTGGCTGTACCCGAACGATCCCGAGCTGCCCGCCCTGGCCGCGGCGGTCTACCCAGACTCTGCCCAGGTCCTGCTCGCCCGCCTCGGCCTGCACACGAGCAGCCTCGTTGTCACCATCGCGGCCTATCGGCCAGGAAAACGCGCCGTTGTGCGTGCGGTCGCAGTCGAATTTACGGTCTACCTCAAGGTCGTTCGCCCGGCTGTCGCGGGGCCGCTCCATGCCCGCCACGTGCTCTGGGGAGCCGCCGGCGTTCCTGTACCGCGCAGCCGCGGCTGGAGCGCCGACGGATTCATCGCCCTGGAGCCCGTTCACGGTGTCGAAGCGAGCCAGGTGGTCGCGCAATTCTCGCCCGAACCATTCCTCGACGAGCTTGATCGGCTCACGACAGAAATCGGCCTGATCGAAAGTTCCGACTCGGCACGAGCATCGCTGTCAGCGCGCCTGCCCTGGTACGTGCACCGAGTGTGTTCCCTACTGCCAGCCGAAACGCCCAGGGTCACTGCCCTGGGCGATGCCATCGAACGGATGCGCGCGGCCGCGATTTTCGCCGCCCCCGTCACCGTGCACGGCGACCTGCACCTGGGGCAGATCTTTCTGGACCCCGACACACTCGACTCCCCACGCATCTCCGGCGTGCTCGACATCGACACGGCCGGGTTCGGGGACCCGGCCGACGATGCCGCTGCGCTCTACGCACACCTGGTCGTGAGCGCCCTCCACCACGACGATCACTCCAATCCTTTGGCCGCCGAAAGCTGCCGCGTGCTGGCTGCCCGTGCCCGCAGCCGGTGGCCTCGCCGCGGCGAGCAGTTTTTCAACCGGGCGCGGTACATCGCGGCAACCCACCTGCTCGGGCACGTGTTGAACCCGGGCGCACACAGCGCGAATTTGCTCGGCGCAGCCACCGAACTCGTCGTCGACCCTGCCTCAGACTGAGACCAGCGGATGCCGTCGGCCAACATGAGAGTCCTCTCACGCCGTGCTCCGAGGCTTCTCATGCTGAGGCAGGAATCTTGAAGCTACAGCAGACGAGCACAGGCTCGACTCGCCAACTACAAGGAGACACCATGATGACAGCCAAAAAGCGTTGAATTGCCATGGGCGCCGGATCCGCACTCGGCATCGGATTGCTCGCCGGCGGCGCCATGAGCGCAGCGAACGCCTTCGAGATCGAGGACCGTTCGGGAAGCTCGATCGGTGTGCAGCCGGTGAGCTCCATCTCGGCGGGCACGGCGATCCCGTTGAGCACAGCGAGCGTCTCGACGTTCGACGACTCGGTTTCCCTCCCGAGCGATGATTCAACCAACACCTCGAGCGATAACTCGACCAACACCTCGCCCGACTCAACCAACAACTCATCGAGCAGCTCGAGTGTCGCGTCGACGGTCTCAGCCGTCTCGGTAGTTTCAGCCGTTTCGGTCGTGACCCCGGTCTCCGCACCGTCCGTCGCAAGCCCGGTGTCTGCCGCATCGGTGCAGAGCCCCGCATCCGTCGACTAAGTAGAGCGTCGCAGACCAAGTCGAACTACGAGCATGAGAAGGCCCGGGCCCCCGCCCGGGGCTTCTGCTTTCCCGAGCGAGCTTATTTGAGCCGATATCCCATGCCGCGCACCGTCTCAATGCGTTCGGGCCCGAACTTCGCCCGAAGATACCGCACGTACACGTCAACGACGTTGGAACCTGGATCGAAGTCGTAACCCCATACCCGGCTCAGCAGCTGCTCACGGCTGAGTACCTGGTCGGGGTGCCGCAGAAACTCTTCAGCGAGGGCAAACTCCCGGGCCGACAGCTCCACGGTGCGCTCCCCCACAGTTGCACGGCGGGTGCGCAGGTCGAGCGCGAGCTCCCCATAAGCCAGCCCGGTCGGCGAGCTCTGCTCGGCATCTCGCAGTCTTAGGCGGATCCGGGCCAGCAGCTCATCAAATTTGAACGGCTTCGCGAGATAATCATCGGCACCACCATCGAGGCCGGCGACCATGTCGCTGGTCGTGGACCGAGCGGTCAACATGATGATCGGCAGCGGCAGCCGTTCGGCCCTGATCCGTTTCATCACCTCGAAGCCGTCGATGCTCGGCAGTCCAACGTCGAGCAGCAACAAGTCGAAAGTGCCGGACTGGGCATAGCTGACGGCGTCGAGCCCATCACCGACCACGGTCGAGAAATACCCGGCAGCCCGCAGGCCCTTGCTCACGAACAGAGCGATTCGCGCCTCATCCTCAGCGATAAGAATGCTGGTCATTTCGCGGCCACCACATCAACAGCGCGGCGCGGCAACATTATGCCGAACCGAGATCCGTCGGGCGACGTCACCAGGTCGACATAGCCGCCGTGCGCCCGCGCGATAGCGTCGACGATCGGCAGCCCGAGCCCGGAACCTTCGACACCACGCCCGGAATCGACACGGCCGAACCGTTCGAAAATGCGGGCCTTGGCCTCCGCCGGAATGCCGGGGCCGCTGTCGCGGATCCAGAATTCCACCGCCTCGGCGTGCTCGGTACTGCCAATCTCGATGGTCGTTCCGGGATCTGAGTGTTTGGCGGCATTGTTCGCCAGCTGCAAGAACGCCTGAGTGAGACGGGCCGGATCGACCGGTACGACAACGTGCGCGCGCTCGGCCAGAATCCAGGCGTGACCGGGAAGCGCACTGACCTTGAGGTAGAACTGCTCGGTAAGGTCGCCGGCATCCGTTGGTACCCGCCGCAGATTACCGCGCTGGGCGTTGGCGAGCGACTCGATGTCGTCGATGAGTCCGGTCATCCGGTCGAGTTCATCAAGCGCAATTTCCCTAGCGGATGCGACATCATCGGGATTGCGTGCATCCAGCAACTCAAGATGCCCACGCACGATGGTGATCGGAGTCTTGAGCTCGTGGCGCACATCCTCGAGCAGCTGTCGCTGTGCGGTCAGCGACTCGTCAAGGCGCTCGAGCATGTCATTGACCGTTTCGGTGAGCTCGGAGATGTCGTCGTGGCCGATCACCGGAATGCGCTCGTGCAGGTCGGTTGCGGTGATCCGCGACGCGGCGGCCTGCAGCTGTCGCACCGGTCGCAGCAGGCGACCGGCGACGAACCATCCGACCAGCCCGATCGCCACGAGCGCCGCAGCCGCGACGGCCGCATAGATGCGAAAAGCGCTCGTCAACTCGTCCAGCTCAGCGTCAAGATCAAAGGCGGTGACAAAAATTCCGGCTTGTCCGCTGCCTTCCACGGTCACCGGCGCGGCGATATACCGCAGGTTCCCGAGTTCGGAGACGGCAGTGCCGCGCACGACATTGACACCGGCCACTTCGTCGAGAATGCGCAGGACGAACCCGGCATCATCCTCCAGGTGGAAGGCCAAATCGGTGCCGGGGATCAGCGCGGGGACGCCGTCGATGATTCCGAGGGTGCTCTCGTTGGGGCTCGGAACGAGTCGGGCCATGACTGCTTGCAACGCCTCCCGGGTAGATGGGTAGCTCGCACCGGACGCCTCCGGCAACGCCTCGACCTTGTTGAGGTTGGTAGTCGGCACGCCGGTGACGATGAAGCGCACACTCTCGACGCTCGTCGCTAGGCGAACATCGATGTCGTGCAGGGCGCGGTCGCGTTGCACGAGGTAGGCCGTACCGCCCGCAACGGCCAGACCAAGGCCGGCGACGACCAGAATGGCGGTGAGGATGCGCACCCGCACCGACCAACCGGATCGCACAGCGGACGAGGCAGTCGAGGTCATAGCTTCAGTATCCCTTAGAGAGTCGCAACCTCGCCCACGTTCGTGGTCCGGGCCCCGACCACTAGAGGAGGGTGGAAACTCGAGCCTGGATGGTGGCGGCGATCTCAGCGGCGGGGGCGGCAGCATTCACTACCAGAAACCGGGAGGGCTCGGCGGCGGCCAACTCGAGAAAAGCAGCGCGCACGCGGGCGTGAAAGTCGTTCTTCTCCGCCTCCAGCCGGTCGAAGACCTTGTTGTCTGCGTCGAGGCGGGCTCGGGCGGCGCGCGAGTCGAGGTCGAGTAGCACGGTCAGATCGGGCAGAAGCCCCTCGGCGGCCCAGAGCGACAGGTCGCGCACCTCGGTGGCACCGAGCACCCGGCCAGTGCCCTGGTAGGCGACCGAGGAGTCGAGGTAACGGTCCTGCACGATGACATCGCCGCGGGCGAGTGCCGGCCGCAGCTTCGTACCGACGTGCTGGGCCCGGTCTGCGGCGTAGAGCAGGGCTTCGGCGCGGGGATCCACCTCGCCGCGGTGGTGCAACACGATCTCGCGAATGTCGACGCCGACATCCGTTCCGCCGGGCTCGCGGGTGCGCACGACGGTGCGCCCCTGCTTTTCGAGCCAGTCGGTGAGTAGGAGCGACTGCGTGGTTTTGCCGGATCCGTCGCCGCCCTCCAGCGTGATGAAGAGGCCGGTCACGGCGCAATCGTGGTGGTCGACGCAGAGTCAGCGGCCGAGCTGGACAACTTCTTCACTGGTGTTTTCTTGGCGGCAGGCCTCGTCACAGCAGCCTTCTTGACCGGAGCCACTGGCGTGCCGACCAAGGCTGCCTTGGCCGCCGCATTCGCGGCACGGGTCGCAGCCGCCTTCTTGGCGGTGGCAGCCTTCGCTGCCGCAGTCGGCGCCTTACGCACGACCGGCTTCTTGGCGGCTGGTTTCTTGACAGCGACCTTCTTGGCCGGCGCCTTCTTGCGCGGCGCGGCCGGACCCTTAGCGCGCTTGTCAGCGAGCAGCTGCACGGCCCGCTCGAAGTCGATCTCCTCGATGTCCTCCGACTTGGGAATCGTCGCGTTGGTGACCCCGTCGGTCACGTAGGCGCCGAATCGGCCGTCCTTGATCTTGATCGCCTTGCCGCTCTCCGGGTCGGGCGCTTCGAATTCCTTCAGTGCACTCGATGCCCGGCGGGCACCATACTTCGGCTGGGCATAGAGCTCGATCGCGCCAGGCAGGTCGATGTCGAAGATCTGGTCTTCGCTCGTGAGCGACCGGGTGTCGATACCCTTTTTCAGATACGGCCCGAACTTACCGTTCTGGGCCAGAATCTCGGTGCCGGTCTCCGGGTCCAGCCCCACCACGCGCGGCAGGGCGAGCAAGCGCAGCGCCGTTTCGAGATCGACCGTGGCGAGATCCATCGATTTGAAAATGGATGCCGTGCGCGGCTTGTCCGCGGCGGCCACCTTTTTCGCCGCCGGCTTGCGCTTGGGTTTGGCCAATGCTGCGGCAGAACTGGTGACCTCGCCGGTGACGGGGTCGATCGTTTCCACGGGAACAGCCACGACGACCGGAGCGACCGGCTCGGCTGGAGCCGGCACGAGCTCGGTGACGTACGGCCCGAAGCGGCCGTCCTTGGCAACGATCTCCTTGCCGTTTTCCGGGTTGAGTCCGATGACTCGATCGGTGACGACCGGAGCGTCGATGAGTTCGCGGGCCTTCGTCGCGGTCAATTCGTCTGGAGCGAGTTCCGGCGGAATGTTCACCCGGCGAGGCGGGGCATCCGCTGCAGCATCGGGGTCGATGACCTCGAGGTAGGGGCCGTACTTGCCGATGCGCAGGGTGATGTCATCGCTGATGGCGACCGAGTTGATCACGCGCGGGTCGATCTCGCCGAGATTATCGATGACCTGGCGCAGGCCGCGGTGCTTGTCGCTGCCGAAGTAGAAGCTCGTGAGCCAATCCAGGCGGTTGGCTTCACCGCCGGCGATGCGGTCGAGGTCGTCCTCCATCTCGGCGGTGAAGTCGTATTCGACCAGGTCGCCGAAGAATTCTTCGAGCAGGCGCACAACCGAGAATGCAATCCAGTTGGGGACGAGCGACTGACCGCGCGGCGTGACATAGCCACGCTCGGTGATGGTCGAGATGATCGACGCAAAAGTCGACGGCCGGCCGATGCCGAGCTCTTCCAGTTTCTTGACCAGGCTGGCCTCGGTATAGCGGGCGGCCGGCGTCGTCTCGTGGCCCTTGGCCTCGAGGCCCTGCAGCGCTAGCTTCTGGCCCTCCTCGAGCGGCGGCAGCTTCGATTCGGTCGCGTCGGTTGAAGCGTTGCGCTCTTCGTCCTTGGACTCTTCATAGGCGAGCATGAAGCCACGGAAGGTGATGACGGTTCCGCTGGCCGCGAATTCGGCGAGCGCGCCCGAGGCGGCGGGATGCTCCGACGTGCCGGTCGGGCCGGCCGCAATGGTCACCGAGGCGGTCGAACCGGTTGCGTCCTTCATCTGCGAGGCGACGGTGCGCTTCCAGATCAGGTCGTAGAGCTTGAAATCGTTGCCGCGCAGGCTCGAGGCGAGCGAAGCCGGGGTGCGGAAGGTGTCGCCGGACGGGCGGATGGCCTCGTGCGCTTCCTGCGCATTCTTACTCTTGCCCTTGTAAGCCCTTGGGGCATCTGGAACCGTTTCAGCGCCGTAGAGCGCTGCGGCCTGGGTGCGGGCGGCCGTAAGGGCCTGCTGCCCGAGCGACGGCGAGTCGGTACGCATATAGGTGATGTACCCGTTTTCGTACAACGACTGCGCGACGCTCATGGTCTGCCGGGCGGTGAAGCGCAGCTTGCGGGCCGCTTCCTGCTGCAGGGTCGAGGTCGTAAACGGTGCTGCTGGGCTGCGTCGGTACGGCTTGGAGGTGACTCTGGTGACCTCGAGCTTGACGCCGGGGCTCTGCAGCGCGGTCGTCAGAGCGTGGGCAGCGGATGCGTCGAGGGTGACGGCCTTCACGGTGGGCTTGAGCGCACCGGAATCGTCGAAGTCGCCACCGGTGGCGATGCGCTCACCGTTCAGCCGCACGAGCTTCGCATCGAAGGCCTGGTCAGTTTCTGAAGCGGATGCTGCCAGTCGCGCCAGCAAATCCCAATAGCCAGCGGAGACGAACGCGAGGCGCTCCTTCTCCCGGTCGACGACGAGGCGGGTCGCGGCGCTCTGCACACGTCCGGCGGAGAGGCCGGGGCCGACCTTGCGCCAGAGCACGGGAGAAATCTCGTAGCCGTAGATGCGGTCGAGGATGCGGCGGGTTTCCTGCGCGTCGACGAGGGCGGTGTCGAGGTCGCGAGTATTGTCCTTGGCGGCAAGGATGGCGTCCTTGGTGATCTCGTGAAACACCATGCGCTTGACCGGAACCTTGGGCTGCAGCACCTGCAGCAGGTGCCAGGCGATGGCCTCGCCTTCGCGGTCCTCATCAGTTGCGAGCAAGAGTTCGTTCGCATTCTTGAGGGCACGCTTGAGTTCGCTGACGGTCTTCTTCTTGGCGTCGGAGACCACGTAATATGGTTCGAAACCGTTTTCCACATCGACCGAGAATCGGCCGAGGGCACCCTTCTTCAGCTCTGGCGGCAGGTTTTTCGGCTCGATCAGATCGCGAATGTGACCGACTGAAGACAAAACTTCATAGCCGTCGCCGAGATACGCGGCGATCGACTTCATCTTGGTCGGTGATTCAACAATGACCAGCTTCTTAGTGCCTGGCACCAGACTCCTCTTTATATGTAGTGGCCAAATGATAGGCCAAGGCACACCATACACACTGGAATGGAGTGCCCGCCTAATCGACGAGTGCATGTCGGCGCGTCCCGCCGGCATACACGCCACTCCCAGCGACCGTTCAGTTCGCTCTGGGCGTGCCGCATATCGGCTCGATATCCTTGCCGTTTGCCCGCCCGCGTGCAGAATAGATCCATGGGTACAATGACGGCCACATACACCGCGATGTTGACGGATGGGCCCCTCCAAGGCAAGACAATCACAACGACCTTCCTCGATTCGGGCGATCCGCAGCCGCGCATTGAAATTCCGGCCGACGCTGGCAAGCGCTATCTCTACGCGCGTGGTGCTGGGCGGGAGTTTGAGGGCACCGACTCCGGTCGTCCGACTGCGGTCGAGTACCGGTACCTCGAGGTTCTCCTCTCTTAGGTCGTGTCTCCCTCGGGCGGCTGAGCTTCGGGCGGTGCAGACTCCGGCATTGCTTACTCCGGCGGCGGGCCGGCCCGTGCGCTCGCCGAGAGTTCGATGCCCAGTACCGTGCGCGATACCGAAACGGAGGTGATCAGTCCGGTCACTGCGCAGCGGGTTACGGCCACCTCGTTGAGTGCTGCGACGGCATCAGCCGCTGGGCAGGGGTAGCCCGCGATTGCACCGGATGCGGTGTCGGCCGCAGCGAGCGCGGCCGCGTCGGCGGCGTTCGCGACGGACCGGCCAACGCCGAGCAGTGCAAGAGTGGACACGACGAGGGTCGTCAGCAGTACGGTGGAGGCGAGTACCGCGATCGCGAGGATTGAGCCTGCTCCCTGCTCCGACCCGCTCTGCCGACCGCCCGCGCTCACTGGCCACCGGCGAGGGAGCAGGACTGAGCTTCGAGGGTGAACTCGGCGAACAAGCCAGAGCCGGCCGCTGTGACTCGGGCGCAGACGAATTCACCGCGTCGTTCCGCCGCCAGGTCGGCTCCCGCCACGGCGCCGGCGACGAGCCCGGCTGCACGTGCCACGCTGTCACCGCGGGACAGAACGCGTGCCGCGGTGGCGGCGGCATCTGTCAACCGCACCTGCACCCCGACGACCTGCACGGCGCCGAGGCAGCAGACCAGCACGAGCACAACGGCCGGCAGCGCGGTGGCGAACTCGGCGGTGATGCTACCCCGATTCGCCTGACCACTCGTCCTTGCCCGGCCGGCTCGCTTTCCCCGGCTCGCCCAGCTGGCCGGGCGGGCCGGGCGTGCCGGGCTCGCCCGGACCTGTAGCAGATGCGCGCGCCCTCGACTACCCGATGCTGAGTGCACGGCGCACCAGGTCGGTGAGCATCCCACGCACCTCGTCGCTGCGCAGAATGACGATGAGTAATCCGGCGAAGCCAACCGCGGCCATCGTGGCAACCACGTATTCGGCGGTGGCGGCTCCAGCCTCGTCGGTCAGCCGTCTCAGGGCATTCCGCGCAGGCACCACAGCAATACTCACTGATTTCATCGGCACGGTTTGGGCCAGCACCACGTCGGCGGATTCCCCGGCCGCAGGCGCCGCTTTTTCCACCACCTCGATCTTTGTATACACAGACTCGTCTCCTTCTGGCGTCTGTCGACGCGGGTTGGGCGGCACGAGCACATTCACTCTGCTCCGGTCTGTCAACGGCAACCGCACGCATCCGCTGATCTGTGCACAGCCTTAGAACGTGGCGAGGGTGGAGGAGAGCACGCTAATCAGCAGCGGCACGACGCCGACGAGCATGAACGCGGGCAGAACGCACAGGCCGAGCGGCAGCATGAGCGTCACCGAGAGGGTCTCGGCTCGACGCTGCCCCGCACTTCGGGCATCCCGTCGCGTTTGTTCGGCTTCGCTGCGCAACAATTCCGCTGCCGGAACCCCCGCCCGAGTGGACAAATCAAGCACCCGCTCGATCGGGTCATCCCGCGACTCCGTTCCGGACCCGATCGCATATCGCGCGGCCGCAGCGTGCACGAGCGCCCGGGAACGATCGATCGACCCGCCCCCGGACATGGCAATTGCCATAAGTTCGAGTCGCAAACCGGGAGTCAGCTCGGTCGGCGCCGCTCGACGTACCAGCGCGCGGCTCCACCCCGCAGCGGCGAGCATCAGCACACCGCCACCGGCCAGACAGAGCAGCCCGGGAACGGTCGCGAACAGCGTGTGCACCGAGTCGAAGCCCATCAGGCTGCCAAAGAGGATGCCGATCACCGGCAGCACCATGACCAATCGTGCCGTCGCGCGTGGGGCGGCCAGCGCGACCTCGAGGTCGCGCTGCACCTGCGCCAGGTCACGCAGAGACGCGGCAAGTTCCCGCAGGCAACCGGCCAGTGGTGCCCCCGCCTGCGTGGCAACCTGCCAGGCTGCGGCGAGTCCCCGCCAGGCGGATTCGGTCTCGCCGCGTGCCTGTCCGACGATCGCATCGGCCACGCTGTCGCCACAGGCCGCAGCCCGAGCGGCAGCCCGCAGGATGCCCGTGTTCGCAATCTCCGCGTCGCCAGCGCCGGGTGAGTCGATCTGTCGCCCGACACCTCTCGTCACCGGCTGCTCCGTCGACGCGCCCCGCGGCGGCAACAAATATTCCCAGGCCGAGACCGGAGAAACGCCGGCCGAGAGCAGCACGGCCAGCCGTTGGGTGACCGCCGCGACCTCCTCGATCGGCGGCACCGATTCACCGCGCCGCATGAGCGAAGCCTCCCCGGGTGACCGTGTGCAGAGGCACACCGTTCCACGCGATCGCTGCCTCCGTCCGCATCACAAGGCCTCGATCGCCAGGCGGTCCCGACCGTTGATGGTGAACCGGCCGACCGTCTCAAGCCGGCGCAACCCCTCGGTGCGCTCCAGGTGCAGCACGAGCCCGATCGCGCTCACTGTTTGGCGCGCCACAGCCGCCGCGCTCATTCCGGCGAGTGCCCCGAGTGCTTCGAGGCGGGCCGGTACGTCGTTGAGTGAATTCGCGTGCAGGGTGCCAGCTCCCCCATCGTGCCCGGTGTTCAGTGCCGCGAGCAGCTCCCGAATTTCGGATCCGCGGCACTCGCCCAGAACGAGCCGATCCGGCCGCATGCGCAGAGCCTCACGCAGCAGTGCCTCAAGGCCGATGCGCCCGGCGCCCTCAAGGTTGGCTTGTCTGGCCTCAAGCGCGACCACGTGTGGATGCAGGATGCGCAGCTCGGCCACGTCTTCGATCGCGACGATGCGTTCGTCGGCCGGGGCCTCGCCGAGCAGCGCGGCCAACAGGGTGGTTTTTCCGCTGCCGGCAGCGCCGGTGATGAGCAGGTTCTGCCGACCGCGCACCGCGGCACGCAGTCGATTCAGCAGGGCAGCAGACGCCTCGCCCACGCCGAACAAACCGGCGTCAGCGAGTGCACGGAGGCTGCGATGCGCAGCGTGCGGAAGCCGAATCGACAGGAGCGTTCCCGTGCTCGATACCGGTGGCAGTACCGCATGCACCCGAATGCCGTCGGCGAGGCGCACGTCCACACACGGGCTGGCCTCGTCGATGTGGCGTCCGCCCAGGGCGATCAGCCGCACGGCCAGGGCGCGTACCTCCGCCTCACCGAGCTGCCAGGCCGGTGCGAAGGCAAGGCCATGGCCGGCATCGATCCACAACCCGGAAGCCCCGTTGACGAATAGGTCGGTAGTCTCGGGGTCTTCGGCGTAGCCGGCCAGCGGTCCGAGCGCCCGAAGGTCGGAACGGTTGGTCCCGGAGCGAGTCGGGCTGTACGCCGGTTTGGTGCTGATCTCGCCAGCGATTTCACCGGCAGCGATCATCTGCTGAACTGCGCTGTTCTGCTGCACAGTACCGACGGCATCCGTGGGCATCGTGCGATGCCGGGCAGTGGGCGCTCGCTGCGGCGCGGCGACCGGGCGCGTGCCCGACGCGGTGATCGGATTCGCAGGCGACGCCGCAACCGCACCGGCGCAAGACGAACCGGCGACACCCGGAACGATGTCGGACACAACGGCGTAAGACGGAACGGCAACGAAGGGCTGGACCATGCTCCGACCGTAGAGCGGGTCAGGGCACACAGGCAGTCCGCTGCCGGGATCGGTGGGAAACGGCTGATGGTCGCATCTGGGGAGGATCAGCACCAATCCCACGCCCCGCGCAGCACGGCAAGCGCGATCCACCGGCCCTTGAGACGATCCGCCGCGCACGCGACTCACGACTGAAGACCTGCGACTGAAGACCTGCGCTCTTAAAAAGAAGGGGCGGCACCTATTGGGGGGAACAGGTGCCGCCTAGCAACACGCAGATTGGGGGGAACCATACGTCTTGCTGGCCAGAACTTTCGCTCGGACACCCTTAAGTTTACGCGGCGCGGGACAAATTGCAAGTCCGATGTCCTCCAAAAAGAGGACACTCGCATGGGGGCGTACAAAAATGCTATTTCTCATCTAATTTTTGGGCTCCTGTTGCTCAAAGGAGCGCTCTGTATACAGAGATTGGCCCGGAACCGCTAGGGTTCAATTGAGCTGGCAATGTCTTGCATGCACGTACCGCAAAGGAGCGAATTACAAATATGACGGTCAACATCGATAACCTCCTCCACGAATCGCGCCGATTCGCACCGACTCCGGAGTTTGCAGCGAAGACCGCAGCGACACCGGAACTGTACACCCAAGCGCAGAAGGATCCGGCCGCATTTTGGGCTGATCAGGCCCGCAATCTACTGCACTGGCACAAGCCGTTCACTAAGTCCCTCGACTGGTCCAACCCGCCGTTCGCCAAGTGGTTTGAAGACGGTGAACTTAACGTCGCGTACAACTGCCTCGACCGGCACGTTCTCGCCGGCAACGGCGATCGTGTCGCGCTCTACTTCGAGGGCGAGCCGGGCGATTCTCGCAGCTACACCTACGCCGAGCTGACCACCGAAGTCAAAAAGGCCGCCAATGTGCTGCTCGGCCTCGGCGTCAAGGCTGGCGACCGCGTGGCCGTATACCTGCCGATGATCCCAGAGGCCGTCATCTCCATGCTTGCCGTCGCCCGCATCGGCGCCGTGCACTCGGTCATTTTCGGCGGGTTCAGCGCCGAGAGCCTGCGCTCGCGCATCGATGACGCCAACGCCGTGCTCGTCATCACGGCCGATGGTGGCTACCGCAAGGGAAAGATCAGCGCCCTGAAGCCAGCCGTCGACGCTGCTCTCCAGACCAACGACTCCTCAGTGAAGAATGTGCTCGTGGTCAAGCGCACCGGCCAGGACGTGCAGTGGAATGACCGCGATATCTGGTGGTCCGATGCCATGGAGACCGCCTCCCCCGAGCATGAGGCCGAGGCCTTCCCGGCCGAGAACCCGCTGTTTATTCTGTATACATCGGGCACTACCGGCGCCCCCAAGGGCATCCTGCACACCAGCGGGGGCTACCTCACGCAAAATGCGTTCACGCACCAGAATGTGTTCGATCTCAAGCCCGAAACGGATGTTTACTGGTGCACCGCCGACGTCGGCTGGATCACTGGTCACAGCTACGTCGTTTACGGCCCCCTTGCTAACGGCGCCACCCAGGTGCTCTACGAAGGCACTCCCGATTCCCCACATACCGGTCGCTGGTGGGAAATCATCGAGAAGTACAAGGTCTCGATTCTGTATACAGCGCCCACGGCCATCCGCACGTTTATGAAGCTCGGCCGCCAGATTCCGCAGAAGTTCGACCTGTCGAGCCTGCGCGTGCTCGGCTCGGTCGGTGAGCCCATCAACCCCGAAGCCTGGATGTGGTATCGAGAGGTCATCGGCAGCAACATCACGCCGATCGTCGACACCTGGTGGCAGACCGAGACCGGATCGATCATGGTCTCGGCCCTCGCTGGTCTCACCGACACGAAGCCGGGCGCGGCCCAGGTTCCGGTTCCGGGCATCACCATCGACGTGCTCGACGATGACGGCCTGCACGTTGGCCTCGGCAACGGCGGACTCCTCGTGGTCACCCAGCCCTGGCCGGCCATGCTCCGCGGTATTTGGGGCGACCCGGAGCGTTTCAAGGAGACCTACTGGGACAAGTTTGAGGGGACCACCGGCGCGACGGACGGCCCGCTGTACTTCGCCGGGGACGGTGCCCGCCTTGACCACGACGGTGATATCTGGCTGCTCGGACGCGTCGACGACGTGATGAACGTCTCAGGACACCGCCTGTCGACCGCCGAGATCGAGTCCTCGCTCGTGGCGCACTCGCTCACCGCTGAAGCGGCCGTGGTCGGTGCCGCCGACGAGACGACCGGTCAGGCCGTCGTCGCGTTCGTCGTGATCAAGTTCAGTCAGGCCGAAGTTGCGTCGCACGAGGACATCGTCGGCATCCTGCGCAAGCACGTGGCCCAGCAGATTGGTGCGATTGCCCGCCCGCGCGACATCTACATCGTCGACGAGCTGCCGAAAACCCGCTCAGGCAAGATCATGCGCCGTCTGCTGCGCGACGCGGCCGAGGGGCGCGACGTCGGCGATGTAACGACCCTCGCCGACACCATGGTGATGAACACCATCACGTCACAGATGAAGAAGTAGTAGCCGCGCCAAACTCGCGTTAAACCACTGAGGCCGCCCCACCAGGGAGCGGCCTCAGTTCTTTGCGGTGGCTAATTCAGGAAACCCGGGTGCCGGCACCCCGTAATTGCGGGCTGCGCTAGACGCGGCCGTCGCATTTTTCCTGAAGTCGCCACCGCGGACCGGCATCCGTTTTACGGCGGATGCGCCGGCGCGCCAGAAACGCGCTTAGGCGAAGGCGACGACGAACTCGATCTCGACCGGAGCATCGAGCGGCAACACTGCAACACCCACGGCGGAGCGGGCATGGCGGCCAATGTCGCCGAAGATCTCGACCAAAACGTTCGAGGCACCGTTGACCACGGCCGGCTGGCCGGTGAACGCGGGGTCGGAGGCGACGAAGCCGGTGACCTTGACCACCTGGGTGATGCGGTCAAGCGAACCGATCACGCTCTTGATGGCCGCGAGGCCGTTGAGCGCGCAGGTGCGTGCGTAGTCCTGGGCATCAGCAGCTGGAACCAGGCCGTCGCCGTCGCCGACCTTGCCGGCCGCGGGCAGCGCACCAGACACCATCGGCAGCTGGCCAGCGGTGTAGACACAACCGTTGCTGATCACGGCGGGCACGTAGGCGGCGACCGGCGGCACGACGCTCGGCAGTTCAAGGCCCAGTTGGGCCAGGCGCGCTTCGATCTTCGACACGGCTATGCCCCTTCCTTGGCTGCGAGTGGGCGTTTCAGATAGGCAACGAGGCCACCTTCTGGACCGGGTACGACCTGTACGAGTTCCCACCCGTCAGAGCCCCAGCTGTTCAGAATGGCGGCCGTATTGTGGATCATCAACGGCGTTGTGAGGTATTCCCAGGCGGGCATGTGACTCCTATTGAGGCGGGCTTTCAGATTTGTCGCTTACGCTCAAGTCTATGTCTGCCAAAAATCGAACTGTGAGCGGGGCTCTGGGGGGTCTCCTGGGTCTCGTCGGGATGAGTGCCGTCGCCGGTATTCTCGTGACCGCCGCCGTCGCCCCAGCCGTTGCCCTGTCCGGCATGGCCGCCACGAACACCATCAATGTGTTCGACAGCCTGCCCGAGTACCTCTCCATCGATCGGCTCTCCCAGAAGAGCAACATCTACGCATCGTCGAACCCTGAAGATCCGGTGGGCACCCGCCAGCTCCTCGCCTCGTTCTACGAGCAGAACCGGGTCGAAGTGGCCTCTGACGCCATCAGCCAGTTCGCCAAGGATGCCGCCATCGCCGGTGAAGACCCGCGGTTTATGGAGCACGGTGGCGTTGACATTCAGTCCAGCTTCAACGGTGCCGTGCAGACCCTGGCCGGCGGTGACACCCGCGGTGGCTCGTCGATCACTCAGCAGTATGTGAAGAACGTGCTCATTCAAAAGTGCGAGGTAATGACCGACGCCGACGAGGCCAAGGCCTGCTATAAAGACGCCACTATACCTACTGCTGACCGCAAGCTGCGCGAGATGCGCCTCGCCATCGGGCTGGAGAAGAAATATGAAAAAGCAGACATTCTTCGCGGCTACCTGAACATCGCCGGCTACGGCGGAACGGTGTATGGCATCGAAGCCGCCGCGAGCTACTATTTCAACACGACCGCCCTCAACCTGACTCTGCCGCAGGCGGCGAGCCTGGTGGCGATCGTGAACAACCCGGTCAAGTTTCAGCTCGACCGCCCCGACAGCGAAACCAACGGTGCGGCCAACGGCTACGCCGACAACAAGTTTCGGCGCGACTACATTCTCAACGAGATGCTCAAATACGACAAGATCACTCAGGCCGACTACGACGCGGCTGTGGCCGCGCCGATTGAGCCCGTCATCACCGTGCCGAGCACCGGCTGCCAGACCGCCGGAGGCAGCGCCTACTTCTGTGATTACGTCACCAAGATTCTGAAGTCTGATCCCACCTTCGGAGCGGATGCTGAGACGCGCCTCGCGAACTTCCAGCGTGGCGGATTCGACGTCTACACCACACTTGACCTCGAACTGCAGGTTGCCGCCGAAACTTCCCTGAACAAGTACGTCCCCAAGTCGTATCCCGGTTGGGATGTCGGCGGGATCGTCTCGAGCGTTAAGGTCGGTACCGGTGAGGTGCTCGCTATGGCGCAGAACAAGGACTACAGCCAGGCGGAGCAGCCCTCTGGCAGCAACTTCACCAGCATTAACTACAACACGGACTACGCCACGGGCGGTTCGGCCGGATTTCAGCCCGGTTCAACCTATAAGGTCTTCACGCTGGCCGAGTGGCTCAAAGAGGGGCACGCCCTGACCGAACGGGTTGACTCACGAGTCAAGTCGGACTGGGGAACTTTCCAGGACAGTTGCCTCGGTCCGCAGAGTTACGGCACGACGTTCGCCCCTCGTAATGACGGTGGCGAGGGCGGCCCAAATGAATCGGCGCTTCATTCGACCACCCGGTCGATCAACACCGGCTTCGTCGGGATGGCCAAGAAGCTCGACTTGTGCGGCATCAAAAACACCGCTGAGGCCTTCGATGTGCACGCGGCAGACGGCGGCGCGCTCGGCCAGAACGCATCTTCGCTCATCGGCACGAACTACATCGCCCCGCTGACCATGGCCGTCGCCTTCGCCGGCATCGCCAATAACGGCACGACCTGCACTCCCATCGTTATTCGCAGCATGATCGGTTCTGACGGAGCCGAACTTACCGTGCCCAAATCGACCTGCACCCAGTCCGTTTCGCCGGAAGTAGCCGCCGGAATGCAGTACGCCATGGCGACCACGACAACCGGCGGAGGAACAGCCTCCGCCTCGGGCGCGCGCACTTCGCCCCGGGTACCGATCATCGGCAAGACCGGAACCACTGACAAGGCCAAAGACACCTGGATGAGCGGAGCCAGCAGCAAGGTTGCCACCGTTGTCGGCGTGGTCAACGTGCGCGGCGACTCCAAGAATCAGCGCTTCACCACACTCAACGGCGTCACGGCGTCCCTCGTCCGCCACTACGTCTGGCCGGACGTCATGAGTGTCGCCAACGCCAAGTACGGCGGAGATGACTTTCCGGAGGCCACGTCGAGCGTGATCAACGCGGTCGCCGTTCCGGTACCCGACGTGCGCGGTAAATCCATGGCCGATGCCAGATCCACCATCCAAGCAGCAGGCTTCTTCTTCGTCGACGGCGGCGTGACCAGCTCCGAGCTGCCGGCCGGCACCGTGGCCAACACCGACCCGGCCGGTGGGTCCTCCTCCACTCGCGGTTCGAGCATCACCGCCTACTCGAGTGATGGCACCGGCGTCACCATACCTACCGTCATCGGCAAGAGTGAAGCGGATGCCCGCAGCACGCTCACCGCCGCTCCGTACGGTTTCACGGTGGCTAAAACCGAACAGATCACAACGGACAAGGCCCAGGACGGCAACGTCGTTGCCGTGCAGCCGGGGGAAGGTACGGCCAGTCGCCCCGGCGATACCGTGACGATCGTCATCGGAAAGTACACGGTCCCTAAGACACCCGAAACCGACAAGAAGAACGAATGACAGCGTTTCATCACCGCGGTGAGGGCGGGCGGCTCGTCGGCACGTCGCTCGCGGCGGCGGGCGCGGTCGGCCTCGCCGCCTTCGCTTGGGGCGCAGTGATCGAGCGCACCCGGTTCACGCTGCGTGAGGTGAGCGTTCCGGTACTCGCGCCGGGTTCGGCACCCATTCGTGTGCTGCACCTCTCCGACCTGCACATGGCTCCGTGGCAGAAAAACAAGCAGGAGTGGGTGCGCAGCCTCGCCGCGCTGAAGCCCGACCTCGTCGTCGATACCGGCGACAACCTCGGACACAAAAACGGCGTCACCGGCATCGAATATGCCTTCGCGCCGTTCCGAGGTATCCCCGGTGTCTTCGTCAATGGCTCCAACGACTACGTCGGACCGCAGCTGAAAAACCCGTTCACCTACTTTGGCGGGCCGTCCAGCCGGCGCATTATTCGTCGGGAAGAACTCGACACCGATGCGCTGCGTCGAGTGTTCGCCGATCTCGGCTGGACCGACATCAACAATGCTGCAGAGTCGCTCGATCTCAACGGCACGCACGTGGAATTCTTCGGTGTCGACGACCCGCACATCGGGCGCGACCGGCTCGACCTGATCACCCGCGCGATCGATGACCTGCGGGCCAACGATCCACTCGGTGACGACGTTTGGCCCGACCCCGAGGAGGCCGCAGCCCCGCGCTCCACGCTGACCATCGGCGTCGTTCACGCGCCGTACCAGCGGGTATTGAATTCTTTCATCAACCACGGCGCCCAGCTGATTCTGGCCGGGCACACCCACGGCGGCCAGGTCTGCGTGCCCGGTTTCGGAGCGCTCGTGACCAACTGCGACATTCCCCGCCGCCAGGTGAAGGGCCTCAGTACCTGGAACCATGGCCTGCGTACCGCCTTTCTGAACGTTTCGGCTGGCCTGGGAACGTCGATTTACGCTCCAGTGCGATTCGCCTGCCCGCCCGAGGCAACCCTGCTCACCCTCTGCGCAGGTTAAAGCCGGGCCACCCGGCTGCTTGCTCAATTCGTCAGGATGGCGCTGAAGCGCCTATACTGATCAAGGCCCAAGGGCCATCGGGGTATGGCGCAGCTTGGTAGCGCGCGTCGTTCGGGACGACGAGGTCGCAGGTTCAAATCCTGTTACCCCGACAGCAGCAACGCAAAACCCTCACTTCATTGGAGTGGGGGTTTTGTTGTGGGATCGTCTGTCGACGTCAGCGTCACTCCTGCCAAGAACCGCAGATTGCCAGCGCTGGTCGATGTGACTCTCGGCAGGTTCGAGCAGCGACAAGGGGCAAACCACACGCCTGCACTAGCCGATACGGGTCAGCTCGGTGAATGACATGGTGGCACTCGAGCCGTTGATGCAGGTTTGGTAGAGCAAGTCGAACCCGCGCGGCACGTCATCCGCTGTGTCGGCGGCCACGTTCAGCACGGCGGCGACCGACCCCACGCGATAGATGCCGCCGGCGGCCCCGGTCAGGGTAATCGTGCTGCCCTCCCGCGGAAACCGTGATCCACCGCACGACCAATGCTCGGCGATGACCGGCACCCCGTAGTGTGCGCCGATATCGACCGCGCCCTGGCAGGCATCAATCTCGCTCTGCCAACCCGCCGTCCACACCAACTTGGAGAAGGAAACGGAGGTCGCTGCATCGGCCGACCGGCCAACTCCCGGCCCCTGGGCCGCCGCCGACCGGGCTGCTTGCTCGGCCGCCATCCGAGACGCTTCCGCCCGTGCCTCGACTTGCGCCGCCTCTTCCGCCGCCAACCGCGCCTGTTCCACGTGCCAGGCCGCAACCGCCTCGGCCACGACCCGCTCCCACGCGGTCAACGATAGCTGCAGGTCGGCCAGGTCGGTCGCCCGATCAAAGCGGATGCCCGCCAGCACGACCGTCTGCGTCGCCAGGTCGGGCCGGGAAATGAAATGCTCGGCGCTGGCCTGGGAGAAATCGCTCATCGTGTTCGCCCGATCCAGCTCACGAACAGCCTGATCCACCCGGCTCAGCCCACTGTCAACCTTCCGACGAAGTTCGGTGCGCGCCGCGCTCTCGCCAATGATGGCCGCACTCGACTGCCAGGCCAGCTCGGCAGCAGCGATATCGGCGCGGGCGGAGTCGATGCGGCGAACAGCCTGCGCGCGGTCGGCCGTGAAAGTCTCGACGGCGGCGTTGTAGGTGTATTCGGCCAACAATGGCGCGGCGGGCGATGAGGGTGCGGCGTCCTTCTCGGAGCCACCGGCGACGACGGGCGGTGACAGCGCAAAGGCCGCCAGGCCGACCGTGAGCGTGATGAGCACCAGCCGGTGCAGCGGAACATGCCTGGCTCTGACCACAACAATCCTCCTTCGGGAGGGGCTGCTTGTGGAACGGGACAGCAGCGCAACGGGGGTGCGCGGTGGGCTGCCATTAAACCTCCACTTCACCGAATTTCACAGGCCCCAGTCGGACTAGACCGGGCGTTCACGGCCCGAAATGTAGGGCATAGTGGCTAGTCGGCGTGCCGACTCAAACCGGCCGGCAATCAGGAGATGTCATGACCGCAAACCGACGACGTCGGCACACCCTGCTGCGCCGCGCCGCAGGGGGGATGGCTCTCGCTTACCTCGCTGCCTTGACCCTGATCGCGTTCTGGCCGACCCCGGTGGACCGCGGCCTGCACGGATCGTTTTCTTCGGTCGTCCTGTGGCTGCACGCGCACGGAGTGCCGGCCTGGTTCGACTACGAGAGCATTGAATTCAGTGCCAACATCGCTTTGTTCATTCCGGTCGGCCTGCTCGTCGTGCTGCTCACCGGTACCCGTCGCTGGTGGATCGGCACGCTGATCGGCACTTTGCTTAGCTGCACCATCGAACTCGGCCAACTCGTCTTTCTGCCGGAACGATTCGCCACTGTCAACGATGTGATCGCCAACAGTCTCGGCGCCCTGCTCGGAACCCTGCTCGCGACCGTCGTGCTGCGGGTAGCCCTCGGCCCAACGCATCCGTCGGACGAGGTGGCCCGATCAACCTGATCGCGAAATTCGGGTTGGACCTCAAAGAATCTCTCTGCTATCTTCGGCAGAATGAATCGTCGAGGGTTTCTCACATTATCAACCGCTGGTGCAGCAACGTTGGGGCTCGGTGCGCTGGGCGCGCCCGTCGCAGTGGCTGTCACTGCTCCACCACTACCCGGAGAGGTATCACGCACGGCGAACGTGCTCACCCAAAAGGGAAAAAAACTCTACGACAATATTGAAGTGGACATCAGCGGCGACCGCGCCCGCTTGTTCATTCCCCAGACCGTGTCGCGCAATTCGACGGCCTCTATTGGGGCCGTCTGGTTCTACCACGCAGCCTCCAGCTCGCACAACGCGCTCAACGGTGGTTTCAAGTACCCCGGCGAACTCGTGGTCGACCAGAACGCAATCGCCATCTGCATCAATGCCGGCGGTACCCAGTACACCAATTCCGTCGCCACCAACGCCCAGAAGAATGCCTGGACCTACCTGAACGCGCTGTACACCGTGCGCCGCAACTTCTTACGCGCGACCTCGTTTGGCGGATCCCTCGCCTGCTACACCTACGGCAAGAAGCTCATACCCTATATTCGCGGCCTGTACATGGTCAACGGACTCTACGACAACGAATGGCTCTACGCTTACGACACCAAGAACCAGGCCCACGTCGGCGACGCATACAACAACGATCTCACCCTGATCAAGGGCACCAACCCGGCCCGGATCAGCGCCACCCCGTGGAAAAACAGTCGGGTGAAGGTGCTCGTCTCCGATGACGCTCACCCCGACAATGTGGTCATCCCGAGCAGGAACGGCCTCGCCCTGATCAAGAAAATCGCGCCGGTCGCCATATCCGCCGAGGTGATGTACCACACGCTCGCGCACGACACCCCCGGCTTCGCTCACACCGACATGATCAAAACCTTTGCACAGTGGTCGATCTAGCAGGGAGATAGTTCGTGGCGGAACGCAGGCGGGTCGACTGGGTTGACGGGGCCAAGGGCATCGCGATCCTGCTCGTGGCCCTCGCTCACGCGGTGCAGTGGACGGTGCTCTCCGGTCTCGCGCCAGAGTTCTGGAACAAGATCAACCTGATCTTCATCGTGTTTCGCATGCCGTTGTTTTTTCTCGCTTCCGGTCTGTTTGCTGCCGCGATCATCAAACGCAGCTGGCCGGCGCTCTGGCGAACCCGGCTGAGCCTGCTGGTCTGGGCCCTTCTGCTGTGGACCCTCATTCGTTTCGGCTATTTCTCGCTCCTGGCCAATCCGGCCCGCTTCGACGAGACCAATCCGATCGACCTGCTGCTCGCGCCGGTGCGCCCGAGCAACGGCCTGTGGTTTCTCTACGCGCTGGCCTTGTTCTTCGTCGCCGCCAAGCTCATGCGCTCTCGCATCGACTGGCGAGTGCAGATCGGCGGCACCGCTGTGCTCTCAGTGCTGTTCTTCGCTCGCGCCGACACCGGCAACATCGCTTGGAACGGATTCGGCCGTTACTTTCTGTTCTTTCTACTCGGCTGCTACCTGCGCGAATGGATCCTCACCTTCGTCAACCGCCCCAGCCGCCTCGGCGCGCTCGGTCTCGGCCTCGGCTTCGGCGCGGCCTTTCTGGTGCTGGCCGGGCTCATTCTCACCATGGACGCGCGCCTGCCATTCATCACCGGCACGCTCGTCGTGGTAAGCCTGTTCGCCCTCGGCGCCGGCCTGCTCGTAGCCCGATTCCTGGTCGGCTTTCACGCCATGGCCTGGCTGGCCTATGTCGGTAGAAATACCCTGCCGATCTACGTCGTGCACGTACTGCTGGTGTCCCTGATCACGAGCCTGCTGCTGCTCGCCCGCGGCCAAGCCTGGCTCGATCGCCTCGGCCCGGCACTCCCCCCAGTCGTCGCCGGCCTCGCCGTCGCCACGTCGCTGCTCCTCTGGCGACTGATGCGCGACCTTCCGTTGCTGCGCTACGCGTTTGCGGTGCCGACCTGGTTTGCCGGACAGGCGCCGGCGGCGGGTGAGGCAGCGGCATCCCCCTTAGCAGAAGCAGCAGACCCGGCAGAGCGGATACTGCCGCGCAGCGAGTGAGGTCGCCGCACCACCGCGCCGGGCGCCAGCGTGCCCTCGTACTGCTGACCGGATTTGTGCTACTGACCGTTGGGCTCGTGGCCGTCACCACGCGAACGGTCATGTTTCCGCGCGAAGACGCTCCGAGCAGCGCCGACGCCATTGTCGTGCTCGGCGGGCTCGGGAGCGCGGCCGTCGTGCAGAAGGCCCTCGATCTGGCCGCGGCAGGATACGGCGATCACGTGCTCATTTCGGACGCCTTCGGCGGGGACACCCGCCCGGCCAACCTGTGCGCGCGACCCGGCGGTGCCGGGCACGGCGATCGAGGTGGAATGTTTCGACCCGCACCCCACGAGCACCCGCGGCGAGACCGAAGCCATCGCTGCCTTGGCGAGCGCTCAGGGCTGGAACCGCGTGATCGTGGTCACCTCGAGCTATCACGTGAGTCGGGCCCGCCTGCAGATCTCCCGCTGTTACCCGGGGGCGCTCGCGGTGATCGGTGCCGCGCAGCCGATGGATCCGCCTAAGTGGGTGTACCAGTTCGGGTACCAGAGTGCCGGATTCATCAACGCCTGGCTGACTCCAGCCTGCTGAACGCGCCTGCTGAACCGGTCAACGCCGCGCCATCAGCCCCTCGGCGATCGAATCGACCCGTTCCCGGTAGCTCTGGCCCACCATGTCGGACTCGGCCGGCCACTGACTCAGCGCTGCGTGAAACTCGGGCCAGGACTTGATCGGGCGGGCCGGAACACCGGCCACGATGGTACCGTCCGGCACCGACGCCGTCACGACCGACCCGGCGCCCACCACGCAGCGGTCGCCGATGCTCACCCCGGGCAGCACGGTCACGCCGGCACCGATGAACACGTCCGAGCCCACCCGAATCGGCGCGAAGCGAAAGCGGCGACCTCGTTCGTCGCGGTAGAGCCAGCCCGATCCGTCGTGGGTGATGAAGGTAACCCCGGAGCTGATGGTCACCCGGTCACCGACCGAGATGAGCCACGGCTCGGTTGTGGCGATATCAGAGAGGATGCGACATCCACTGCCGATTTGCACACCCAGCGTTCGAATCGCGTACACCCGGCCATGGGAGCGCCGCAGAATCTTATAGGTCAGTCGGGACAATTTCACCGTGGGGCTCCATTTCGTCGGCGGTGCGGTGCGGTGCGGTGCGGGAGCATCTTGCACATTTCGAGGCGTGTGCAGCCTGACCCGCCTAAAGTATCGGTTTTCCTGCCGCATTGCTGGCGCTGAGGAAAGTTCACGTGTTATCGTTGCGGCTAATCGCATCAACAGCGCTGCGGCTCTATCCCGAGCATTCCCCGCGCAGAGTTTCTGCGCCATCACCCTGCGCCATCACCCTGCGCCATCACCCTGCGCCATCACCCTGCGCCATCACCCAAAGGCGGCCGATGTTCGATTCCACCATGTTGCGATTGCGCCGCACGTCGATCATCATCAGCGCGCTTGCCGCATTGTTCGTCATTGTGGCAAGCCTGGTACTGCCACGCTTCGTGGCCAGTCTCGGCTTTATCGTGATTCCGCTGACCTTGCTCGCCTTCGTTGCCGCGGTCACCCTGTTCATGCTGCCCGTGCATATTCTGCCGGCCGTGGCACTGGTCACCTTTGCGCTCATTCCGGCCCGCGTGCTTCCCCAGGACGGCCCGATCGGTGCCCTGCCGCTGACCACCATGATCATCGTCGTCTGGGCGCTGCGCCGGCTGGTCACCACGACGGCGAACGAGCCGCTTACGCGGGAACCAGCCCCGTTCAAGTCGGCCACCCGCTACTTAGCGGTGCTCTTTCTGGTCTGGTCGCTGTTCACGCTGCTGCGCAGCTCCGACCTGCAGGCGAGCCTCGGCTGGACTATCAGTTTCAGCGCCGCCGCGTTGCTTCCGCTTGTCATCGACACCGCGAGCCGGGAGGCCTTCTGGATTCGGCGAGTCTGGCTTCTGCTCGGCGCCTCGCTCGGAGCGTACGCCCTGATCGAGGGGGCACTGCGCGCCAATCCGATCTGGGGCACGCTGTACACGGTGTTCGGCCTAAGCGACAGCCAGCATTGGTCGGTGTATCGCGCGACCGCGTCGTTTGGGCATCCGCTATTCGCCGGCCTGTTTTTTGCCGTCGCCTGCGCCTTGGGGATCGGTGTCTGGCTGCGCGAGGACTCGAAACCGGCCCTTGTCGCCGCGGTCCTAAGCGGCCTCGGCCTCGTCGCTACGGTCTCGCGCGGCGCTATCCTGTCTGCGGCGATCGCTATCGGTTTAGCCTATTTCGTGTCGCTCGTGCTGCGCGGCGAAAAGCGCTGGGGTAAGTTCGCGCTGCTCGCGGCGCTCGTGATTGTCGGCATCGTCGCGCTGTTCCAGTTCGATGCCTTTACCGCCCGCAACAACTCGATCGAGGCCGAACTGTCGTCACAGGCCCGCGACCTCGGCGTCTGGGTGTCGCTGCAGGCCGCGAATCTGACAGGCTGGATCGGGTCGGGGCCTGGCACCTCCGGCATCACCGGGCGCCTGTTCAACAAGGTCACGATCGAGAATTCGTTATTGCAGTTGCTGATCAGCATCGGCCTGCCCGGAGTGCTCCTGTTTCTGCTCGTGATCGGCTCGGCCGTGGCGCACGCGCTGTCCCAACGTGCCGTCGGGGCCGCGGCCGCTCTCGTCGCGTATACCGTCTGTATCACCGGATTCAACGCGATCGACGCCCTACGCCCGATGCACCTGCTGCTTGGCTGCCTGTTGATTCTGACGCTGAATCCGGGCAAAACGGATGCCGCCGCCGAGCTACGCACCGCGCCGGCACGACGGTCGCTCGCTCGCCCCAAACGGGGGTATGCGCGTGTCTAACGTGCCGCCGGCTGGCACGCTACTCTAAACCGACAGATTCTCAATTACCGCCGGTATTTTCTGCCGGCCCGTAAGGGGTATGGGCGTGAAGACGATAGCCGCGACAAGCACGGGCTCGACAGGTGCGGTCACGACAAGAATCACCGTGTTGCAATCGCTGAGTGCACCCGATGGCACCACGCGCTACGTCAACCAGGTCGTCGAAGGTGCTCCGCAGGCCGTAACCATGCGGTTTTTTACCTGGCGCACCGCGCTGCTGGGCCGGTACGACGTGTTGCACGTGCACTGGCCGGAGCTGCTTATTCGCGCTCCCCGGCCGCTCAAGGCGAAGCTTCGTCGCGCCGCCCTTTACGCACTGCTGCTGCGCGCGCGGCTGCAGCGCATTCCGATTGTTCGCACCATGCACAACCTCACCCCGCACGAGGCCGGACAGAACGCAGAAACCCGAGCCCTCGAGGCACTCGATGCCCGTACGGCGCTCGTTATTCGACTGAATCCGACCACTCCGATCGAACCGGAGTCCAAGGCCGTCACCATTTTGCACGGCCACTATCGGGACCGCTTTGCCGGCATGCCGCTGCCGAACTCCGTGCCGGGACGCATCCTCTATTTCGGACTGATTCGACCCTATAAGGGGGTCGAAACCCTGCTGCAGGTGTTTCGGTCGGTTCCGGGCGCGAATCTGACGCTGCGCATCGTCGGCCGTCCGTCCAGCGGCCTCGACGCGGTCATCACCGCCGAACAGGCCGAGGACGAACGCATCAGCTCGGTGCTGTACTTCGTCTCTGACGAGGAACTCGTGGTCGAGGTCGGCGAGGCCGAACTGGTCGTGTTGCCCTACCGAGAAATGCACAATTCGGGCGTTCTACTGGTGACCCTCTCCCTGGATCGGCCGGTACTCGTGCCCACGACACCGTCCAATCTGGCCCTGGCCGAGGAGGTCGGCCCCGGCTGGATCTATCTGTACGAGGGTGAGCTCACGCCGTTGATCCTGCACCAGACCCTGGAGCAGATGCGCGCCGCCAGCTCCCGTCCCCGCCCCCACCTCGACGGTCGCGACTGGAAGACTTTGGGGCTGCAGAGTTACGGCACCTACCTGCGGGCCTTGCAGCTGACCGGTCGGCCCCGCCGGAGCATCCGTTGACCGCGACGATGCCACCATCGACCCCCGCAGCCCCGCTTCCCCGTTCCACCGCGGGACTCGGCCGTACAGCGGGCCGGGGCGCATCGACGACCCTGGTCGGCCAGCTCATTCGCATCGGCGTGCAGCTCGGCGGCATCGTCGTGCTGGGCCGCCTGCTCGACCCGAGCGACTACGGGCTCGTCGCCTCGGTCGCGGCCATCATCGGCGTCGGCGAAGTGTTGCGCAACTTCGGGCTGTCGTCGGCGGCGATTCAGGTGCGCGAACTCAGCCGGCAGCAGAAAGACAACCTGTTCTGGATCAACAGCCTGATCGGGCTCGCCCTCATGCTGCTGGCTGTGCTGTTCAGCCCCTTGATCGCGACACTCTACGGCGATGACCGCCTCGTGCTGCTCACTCAGGTGCTGGCCAGCACGTTTCTGCTGAATGGCCTCGCCACCCAGTTTCGGGCCGATCTCAACCGCAACTTGCACTTCAAGGCACTGGCCGGCTCGGAGATCGGCGCGCAGGTCGGTGGGCTGGCCGTCGGTATCTTCATGGCCCTCAATGGTTACGGCTATTGGGCCCTCGCCGGGCAGCAGATCAGCCAGGGTATTCTCACCATCATCATCCTCGTTCCCATCACCAACTGGTTTCCGGGTGGGTTTCACCGCAAGACGCCGATGCGGCACCTGATCGCGTTCGGTTCCAACCTGGCCGGTACCCAGCTGCTCGGCTACGCCAGCCGCAACACCGACACCATCGTGATCGGCGCGACCCTCGGCGCCGGCCCGCTCGGCCTGTACAACCGCGCGTTTCAGCTGCTGCTGCTGCCGCTCAACCAGATCAACGGCCCGTCCACCCGGGTGGCGCTGCCGGTACTGGCGCGGCTGCGGGACGACCCGGCTAAGTACGACCGGTTCATTCTGCTCGGGCAAATGATTATGCTGCACGCCGTCACCATCGTGCTCGCGTTTTCCTGCGCGCAGGCGCTGCCGATCATCAGCATCGCTCTCGGCAGTAATTGGCTCGGTTCCGCGCCGATCTTTCAGATTCTGGCCATCGCCGGGTTCTTCGAGGCTGCGGCCTACGCGACCTATTGGGTGTTTCTGTCGAAAGGCGTCACCAAGCAGAACCTCTACTTCGCCCTCTGCACCCGACCACTGCTGGTCACGTTCGTGCTGCTCGGCTCCTTTTGGGGCGTCTACGGCGTCGCCGCCGGATATTCACTCGGCGTCGCCCTGATCTGGCCGATCGGCCTGTGGTGGATCAGCCGGGTAACGGATGCCCCGGTGCGCGCCATGTTTTTCGCCGGCGTTCGCGCCATCCTGGGCTACGGCTTCGCCACCGGGGCGTCTTGGGCTGCCGTGCAGTGGATTCCGGTCGAACTGCCCCTCGCCCGGGTGGCGCTCGGCAGTGTTGCTCTGCTCGTCGCGATTGGCATCGTCATGCTGGTCTGGCCCCGGTTTCGGCGCGATGTACGCTCGATCACGCAGGCCCGCAGCTTTCTGCGGTCGACGAAGGTATCACCCGTTGTATCTGCGGCCGGCGGGTCCGCGACGGCGAGCGATCAGCTCACTCCGGGGCCCCCCGCCGCGCGCAGCACCCGCAGCGCTGGGCGTACCCGGCTGCGCATTATGCGCCGACTGGACCGGATTTTGCACGGCCTGGCAGCGGCATCCGCTCTGCCGTATCTGCGTGATCGACGAACACTGCGCCGGGCGATCGGGCAGCTGGGGCCAGCCCCGGCGGGCGCCGAGCGCTGGCACGTGCTCATTGCGCCGCCCGGGGAGGGAAACATTGGCGATCAGGCCATGATCGAGGCGTTCCTCGAGAATGTCACTGGGCCGGTGCGGGTACTCGTGCGGGGCCCCAATGACGTACGCATTCCTGCGGAACATTCCGCCCGGGCACGGCTCGAGCCGATCGCGCACCTGATCTATGGCAGCGGCCGCGCCCACCGACGGTCCATGGGGCAACTCGCAGCCGTGCTGAGCGGGGCCCTGTCAGTGACCGTGGTCGGCGCCGACATCATGGACGGCGCCTACAGCGTGCGGGCGTCGTCACGGCGAGCGGATGTCGCGAGTCTGGCCCGCAGCGTCGGGGTTGAAGCGCGCATTCTCGGCTTCAGCTGGAACGGCCACGCCAATCTGGGGCCGCGCCGTTCACTCGCCCGCGCCGGTCGGTTGGGCACCCGGCTGCAACTGCGCGACCCGGTCTCATCCGCGCGAGCTCGCGCCGACCAATTCAAGAACGTGATCGACGTCGCCGACGCCGTGTTCGCGGTGTGCACGAGTTCGCCCACCGCCGCCACGGAATACCTCGGCGCCGCGCCGACGCCCTACGCCGTGGTGAACGCGAGCGCGCTGGTCGGGCGCAGCTTCGACCAGATCTCGGAGTACGCCGTGATCATCACTGCCCTGCTCGAGGCCGGGCTGCGGGTGGTGTTGCTGCCGCATGTGGTGCGGCACAGCGGCGACGATGCCGCTGCTTGCCGCGCGGTGTTCGACCGGTTCGCCCAGGGGGCCGGCGCTGACGGCCGAATGGTTCTGGTGAACCGGCTGCTCACGCCGGCCGAGGTGCGCGGACTTTGTGCCGGGGCGTCGATCGTGCTGGCCGGGCGCATGCACCTCGCCGTGCAGGCGATGTACCACAGGGTTCCCGCCGTTGCACTGTCCACCCAGGGCAAAGTCGCGGGCATGATGGGCCTGTTCGGCATGCAGGAACTTTGCATGGAACCCGGCGTCGGCCTGGCCGAGCGTATGGTTCCCGTCGTGCGCGCGGTCCTCGCCCAGCCGGACGAGTACCGCGCCCGCCTGGCCGCCCAGCTGCCCGAGGTGCAGCGACTCGCCGCCCTCAATTTTGACCTGCTGCAAAGCGGCGCCCGATCAGACCCTCCCCGAGCAAACCAGCCGCGATCCCGACCCACATTCTCGCGACCACGAGACGATAGAGAAGGCCGAGCATGACACAGCCCACTTCGCCCGACCCCACCCATCCCCCGGCGAACCCGAAGCCGGCGCACCCGCTGCTGCACCGCATCCTCTTTGTCATTCCGTCGCTGCACGGCGGGGGCGCGGAATTCGTCGCACGCACGTGGATGGGCTGGCTCGCCGACCAGGGCTACGAGGTGCGTGTCGTGCTCACCGCTGGCGATGTGGAGCCGGAATACCTTCCCGAGGGTGTCGAGGGGCGATCGCTCGCCGGGCAGCACGGGCACGTCGCGAAGACGGCGACGCTGCGGCGCAGCCTGATTGACTGGCAGCCCGATGTCGCCGTGGCCCTGCAGGTGTACCCCAACCTCGTACTGCTGACCGCGGCCCGCCTGCTGCCGGCGCGCGTGCGGCCCCGGGTGCTCGTAAGCGAACGTAATCTGGTCTCGCTCGGCCTGCCCGGATCGAGCTTCGCCCACCGGGTCAAGATAGGCATCGCCAAGCGGATGTATCGGTGGGCTGACCATGTCATCGCCATCTCGCATCCGGTCGCCGCTGAGTTGGTGTCGGCGTTCGGGGTGCGCGGAGACCGCATCACGGTCGTCGCCAACCCTGCGACTGCGAAGCTGCGCGGAACACCGCGCGGGCCGGGCCGGGCGAGTGTGTACGCCCGCGTAGCCGAGAGCGGAGCCGTGACCGAGAGCGGTGCCGACCTGACCAGCACCGCTACGATCGTGGCGCCCTCGACGCGGCAGCCCGGGGCAGCCAACGGAATCCAGATCGTGCTGGCCTGCCGGCTAGTCGAACAAAAACGTCCGTTGCTGGCCATTGCGGCGGCGGCCGAACTGGCCAGGCGGGGCGTAGCCGTTGAGGTCGTGTCGTTCGGCGGTGGTCCGCTGCTCGACGATGTGCAGGCCGCAGCCCGACAGGCCGACGTGATCTTTCACCACCGCGGCTGGGTCGAGACCTGGTTCGACGAGTTCGGCGACAACGCCGTGGCCCTGCTCACGTCGAGCCGGGAGGGTTTCGGCAACGTACTGGTCGAGGCCGCCGCGGCCGGGTATCCCTCGGTAGCCGTATCGGGGGCGCTCGGCGTAGCGGATGCGATTGTGCCCGGTATCACGGGCGAACTCGCGTTGTCCGCGCGGCCCGCGGACCTCGCGGACGCCATTCTGCGCGCGGCCGAGCTTTCGCTCGACCACATCGAGCCGTGGCTAGCCCACTTCTCCGAGCAATCGAGCGGCACCGACCTGGAGCGAGTGCTCATTTCGACGCTGGAGCGCGCATGAGAATCTTCGCCTCGGCCCTGGGCCAGATCGATAATGTCGGAGACACCGTGCTGCGCCGGGCCTTCCTCGGTGCCCTGCGGGAGGCCGGCGAGCTGCAGGTGTTTGTCGGATCCCGAGCTGACTCCTACCTGAGCGGACTCGGTCTGCACGACGCCGATCGGCTGTTTCGCACGAGCACCGAATGGCGACGCGAGATTTCACGGTCGACGCTGCGGGAAGCATCCGTTTATGCCTTCAATGCGGGGGAAATGGAGCTGCAACGCGCCTACGCGCTGCGCTATCTGCGCCTTGCTCCGCACCTCGCCCTCAACCGGCTGCGCGGCGGGCACGCCGTGCACACCGGGTTCGGCGTGCGGCAGAACACGAAGTGGCGCATTCCGGTGGCCGCGACCCTGCATTTGTGCGATCTCGTGGCTTGGCGCGACAACTACAGCCTGGGAGCGATGGGGCTCGGCCGTGTCGCTCCCGATTGGGCCTTCGCCACGGGGGCAGCGGATGCCGACCTGCTCGCCGAGGCCGCTGCTCGGCCGCTGCTCGCCGTTTCGGTGCGCTACAACGGGCGACGCCCGGATTCCGAGTGGATTCAGGCCATGCGCGGCCTGGCCGGCGCCTTAGGGCTGCAGATCGTCGCGGTCTCCCAGATTGAACGCGACGGACCGCTGGCCGAGGAACTCGCGATCAAGCTCGGCGGAACGGCTCTGGTTTGGGATGGACCGGACCATGCCGAGCAGGAAGTGAAGCTGCGGGAGGTCTACCAGCGGGCGCTGCTCGTGGTGACCGACCGGCTGCACGCAGCGGTTATCGGACTGACCGAGGGCGCCCTGCCGCTCGTGATCGCCGACGCCGGTCACTCGAAGGCTGCGCGCACGCTCGATGCGGTCGGCATCAAGGGCACCACGATCGCCTGGACCATGCCAGACGCCGCGGCGCTCGAGCGTCGCGCCCGCGAGGTGATCAGCCGCCGCGAACCGATTCTGCGGCACGTGGTCGAGGCCAGGGCTTCGCTTTCGGAGTTGACCCACTCGATTCGAAAGCTGACCGAATGAGCGGGGTTGGCTCACCGATCGTGAGCGTCATCGTTCCGGCCTACAACGCCGCCGAGTTTCTGGAAGGTGCGATCGAGCGGCTACTGCGCCAGACACTGCCTGGCATTGAAATCATCGTGGTCGACGACGGCTCAACGGATGCGACGGCCGCGATCGGTGCGCGGGTGGCCGGCGCGCACGCATCCGTTCATTTCTTTCAGCAGGAACGCAATGGCGGGGTCGCGCTCGCCCGGAGCCGGGCGGTCACCGAAAGCCGAGGTGAGTTTCTCTGGTTCGTCGATTGTGACGATGCGTGGGCCGACTCCGCACTAGAGAAGCTCGTGGCGGCGGCCCGGTCGACCGGCGCCGACGTGGTGGTCTGCGGCGCGGAATACGTCAATCCCAGCCAGCGACGCGCCCTGGCCTCGCCCGTTCTGCTGCGGCCGATCACCGGTGCGGCGGCATTTGCGCTGCTGCTCGACGGCGGCATCACCGGGCATCTCTGGAACAAGCTGTTCCGACGTGCTCTCGCCAGCGAGATCGAGTTCACGCCGGCCCGGGTGCACTCCGACCTCGCCATGGTCGCGCAGCTGCTCGCTGCGTCCGATCGGGTCGCCGCGATCAGCGACACGCTCTACTCCTATGTCGCGCGCGGCGGGTCGATCATCCGCTCCGGGTCGCGCCGGGCCGAATCGCTGCTGCTGGTCGAGCAGGCCGTCACCACTGCAGCAATCACCCTCGACACCCGCATCATCGGCTCCAACTCGTACGGCTACTTTCGGCTGCGCTACGTGCTGCTGTCCGGGTTGAAAGACGCCCTGAGCGGTGCATACGACACCGAGGAGCGCGACGAGATCGTGGCCGAACTGCGCTCGCGGCTGACCTGGCGGCTCGTGCTGCTCGCCGCGCGCCGCCGCGATTGGAAGCGTCTCGTGCTGGCCGCCACGGCCAAGGTGAGTGTCGGGCTGCACCGTCGCGTACTGCGCCTCGCGGCCGAGCAGGACGCCGCCTGAATCGCTGAGCGCCAGCATTTGTCGGTCGCTCCAGCAGTACAGCTGCGCGGCCGAGCTTCGCGGGAAAAAGTCGGGTGATAGAAATTCAAGAGTTCAAAAACCACTCTAGGCACTTTCACAGGAATGACGAATGTCGCACGCCGGCCACCCCGCTGCCTCCTTCCCGTCGAGTCGGCAACTAGGCCCACAACGAGCATTAGCACTGGTCAGGACCAAATCAGGAGACTCGCTCAGTTTCACAGCGACCGACCGTCGACACGAGCGCAGTTGCTCTCGCGCACGCCCGCACGCGAGGAGGCCCCTGCATCCGCTTAATGCGTGCCCACAAACCCATTTGCACACGGGTAACGTGCAGCAGTTCAGACGCTAATTGACGACGTGAGCACGGCATTCACCGCCGAGCATCACGCAGATCATGTGCGTCGAAAACCCCCAGGTTCACGGACGTAGCCACCAAGTCCAAGAATATCCGGAAGGTTCACCATGTTGTTCCCCCGCTTCACCCGACATGCCACCATCGCCGCCGTCGCCATCGCCGCGTTGGTTCCGCTCAGTGCCATGATTCCCGCCGCTGCGGCCTCCGCCGCAACAGTACCCGCCGGCACCACGGTGATCGACAGCGCCTCCGCACAGGTCAAGTACGCCGGCACCTGGCGCACCTCCGGCTCCAGCAACGACTCCGGCGGTTCGGTTAGGTTCTCGACCACCTCGAGCAGCGCTTCCTTTACCTTTCAGGGCACCAGCGTCGCGTTCATTACCCGTCTGACCAGCAGCTCCGGCACGAGCAACGTCGCCATTGACGGCCAGGTCGTCGCCACGGTCAACGGCTACTCCGCTAGCACGGCCTACAAGCACGCTGCTTACAGCACGACGAGCCTCTCCGCCGGCACCCACACCATCACGGTATCCCGCACCGGCCAGAAGGATGCCCGCTCCACTGGCACCAGCAGCATTATCGACGCATTCGTCGTGTCGGCCGTGCCGAGCACCGCGCCCACCCCGGCCCCGATCAGCACCCACCGCTACGCCAATTGCCCGGCCGCGACCGTCACCGTGACGACTGCCAAAGAGCTCATGACCGCCTCGGCCCAGGCGCAGCCCGGCACCGTCATCAAAATGGCCCCCGGAACCTACAACGCCCAGATCAACATGACCGTCAACGGAACAGCTAGCAACCCGATCTGGGTCTGTGGACCGCGCACCGCCGTGGTCAACGCCGGCAGTATCCAAAACAACCACGGCATTCAGGTCTCCAACTCCTCGAACCTCGTGGTCGCCGGAATGACCGTCACCAACAGTCTCAAGGGCATCAGCGTGATCCGCAGCAAGAACGTCACCATCGCCGATACCCTGGTTGACAACATCGGCTATGAAGGCATCCACCTACGGGCTTTCACCACCGACAGCAAAGTCGTCGGCAATACCATCCGCAACACCGGCAAGCGCGACCCGTTCTACGGTGAGGGCATCTACATCGGAACCTCCGACGCCAACTGGTGCGCCCAGACGAACTGCCTGCCCGACCGCACTGACCGCACACTCCTGATGGCCAACAACATCAGTCTCACCGGCGCCCAGCCGATCGAGGTCAAGGAGGGAACCTCGAACGGAATCATTCGCGACAACGTCATCAACGGCGCCAACGCAATGCCACGCGCCGCGGAATGGGTCAAAGTCAAGGGCAACGACTGGCAGATCTACCATAACGAGGGCACCAACAGCACCATGCACGGCTTCGCGGTCAACGGAAGCGTTGCCGGCTGGGGCCTGCGCAACGTGTTCTTCGATAACACCGTTCCGGTCAACGCCGCGGGCTTCGGCTTCTTCATTCACGAACAGGGCAGCAAGGGTGCCAGCGGCACCAAAGTCTACTGCTCCAACACCGTCACGGCTGCTGGGTCCGGGTTCTCGAACCTGGCCTGTACTTCTTAGCCACCCGGTTTGATCGTCGGTCGAGTGCAGTGGTCCAGCTGCGCTCGATGCGCGGAAAGACCGCGGCAGCCGAATAGGTAGTCTCAAAGGCGGATCTGGCCAGATCCGCCTTTTTGGCGCGCCAGGGGGCATCCGTCATCGCCCGGTGCAGGGCCGCCTCGAGCGCGTCGACGTCGCCGGGCTCCACGAGCACGCCGACCCCACCGGCCAGTACGGCCGGCACCCCACCCACGCTGGTCGCCACGACACAGTTGGTGCGGGCCATCGCCTCGAGAATGAACATGGGCATCGCCTCGTCGCGGGAGGGCATCACCGCGATCGCGGAGCGCTCGAGCATCTCCATCAGGGCAGCATGGCTGAGCGGGCCGACGAATTGCGCCCCAGCCAGCGGCTCAGTGGGCTGGTCGGCGATCGGCCCGGCAATGACCAATTTCCAGAGCGGATGCTGCGGCGCGAGCCGTTTCCACGCCGCCACGAGTATATCGACGCCCTTGCGTTTGCTGACCGCACCGCCGAACACGACGACGTTCTCGATCTGCCGCACGATACCGTCGGCGACGGCGTTCGGCACGAGTACGACCCGCTCCCCCGGCACGAACTCCGACGCGGCGGTGTGCGATTGCGCCGACAGGGTCAGCACCACGTCGGCGCAGCGCAGCACGCTCCCCACCAAACGGGGGCGCGTGCGGGCGAAGTCGGCAAACGAACTGCCGTGCAGCTGCGCCACGGTCGCGAAACCGCGCACGTGGGCCAAGGCGAGCAGCGCACCTTCCCTCGCGAAGGATCCGCCCTGGGACAGGTGCGCGACGACGACGGTGCGCTTCGGATTGGCCAGCCGCAGCAGCTTCAAGAAAGCGGATGCCGCAACCCCGGCCGCGCGCAGCCCGCCGCTGCCGTCCCGTGAGGGCACCATACGCAGGTCGAAGTCGACGAAGGAATGCGCCAGATAGCCATTGACCACCTGACTCATGCCGCCGGCGACCTCACCGCTGCGTCCAACGTGCACGGCGATGAAACGTTCGGCCGTGCGCCGGGATACGTGCCGCTGGGCGGCAACCGGAGCGGCATTGAGCGGGTCAACGTTGAGGTGGTTGATCGTGAGCGCCGCTCTGATGATCGGTTCGGTGTCGATTGACTCGGCGTCACTTGATTCGGTTCCGCTCGACTCGATCGGGACGGGCTCAAACGCGGCCTGCTCGAGATCAGCCTGCTCGAGGTCGATCGGTTCGATCGCGACCGGCTGGAGGTCGGCCGCTTCGTTGATGCTCACCGCACGCTTTCGATGCTCAGCACCTGGTCGAGTAGGCGACGCACGGTTTGTAATTCGGCCTGCGCTTCGGCCAGGCCGGCCAGAATGGGGGCGCGCCGGCCGAGCAGGTTCTGCAACCGATCCCGAATCTGGCTGCCGCGAAGTCCTGCGCTGTCAATGCTGACGTCGTGCAGGCCGGCCGCGGCGAAATGCCGGGCGATCTTGTCAGATTTGCCGCTGACCAGGAGCGCGGCCGGAACCGCTCCCTCAGTGAGCGCGCCGACGAGCACGTGCAGCCGGTCGCTCACGGCGAGCGCCGCCCGTCGGTAGAGGTCGCGCAGGCGCTGCTCCTGCTCGTCGTGGCCGGTGCCATTCCAGCGCAGGGCATGCCCGTCGAGGTCGGCCGCGAGTTGGCCGCACCTGTCATCGTCGCGCAGAACCTGGGTCACGCACCAGATCATGAGGCCGTTGTCGGCCGCCACGGCGCGTACCCCGGCGAGCCACTCGGCGTTCGGATAGTCCAGATCAAAGCGCATGGAGACGACCAGCACGTCACGAACCTCGTCGGCCAGATCACGCTTCTCTGTTCGTCCGTCGCTCGCAAAGGCGAGGTCGGGCATGATACGGCCCTGCCCGAGATATCCCGCGGTAGCGGCATCGCGCCAGAGCGACAGATTGGACAGCGCAATGGATGGACCCATCAGCGCGCGCGGCAGCGGTGCAAAATTGCGGCTGCCCACGCCTACCCGGGCCACCCGGCCGTGTCGGGCGCGCACGAGTGCGAGTACCGGCAGCATGGCGAGGTGCTCCTTCATACCGATCAGGGTCAGCTGAATTTCTCCCGGCTTGAACACATACGATGCCCGGCCGCGGGCGGCGCTGCAAAGTGCCGCCGTGTACCAGGCACGAAAGGACCGGTACTGCACATCGTCCGGCGTTAGAGCGAGTCCTTCGGCGTAGCCTTCGGGGGCTTCGCCGACATAGACGTGCAGCGGGCCGTTGGGGCGTAACCAGTCGAGCAGCTGCCGGCGCAGCAGAATGTCACCGATATTGTCGTACTGTCCGCGGGCCGGTACGAAAATTTCCCGCGGCATCCGCTCGACTGACGTAGTGGCGCTCATCATTCGGCGGTCAGCGGAACGCGCGCGCCGGTGTCGATAGCGCGACCGGCAGCGAAGCGGATGACGTCTGCCGTCAGGTCCGGCGCGTCAACGGCCCGTGCGACTCCAAGGTATTCGGCGAGTTCGGCGATCTGCATCTGATGGTCGTCCACGTGTTCGCCGCGGTGCTTGCGGCGGGTCACGATCACCGGAAAGACACCCATCTCGAGCAGCCCCATGAAGGTGCCGACACCGGCGTGAGTGATCACGACGTCGGCCGTGAGGGCGGCATCGACGAACATCGCGGTTGGCATCATCTGGTGTACCTGCCCGGGAACGTCGGTGCGGTCGGTGGTGAACCCCAGCTGCCAGACGGTGCGTTCGTCGGCGAAGCCGCTCGCGAGTACGGCATCGACGAGGGAATCGAACCGATACCCCTCGATGGTGCCGAGGGTCACGAACAGACTGGGACGGTCCGGCGCGTGTTTGACCAGCGCGTGGTAGGTGGAGAGCACACTCGGGTACGTTCTCCACCGCTCCGTCGCCCAGGCCGGATGCTGGGTGCGCACGCTGACCAGACGGCTGGCGGCGAGCATCCGTCCGCTGAGCGAAGGACCTTCCACTCGCGAGACGCTCTCGATGTAAAGACTCGGCACGCCGCTGATCGCGGCCTGGGGCAATGCCGCGACAGCCAGACCGGCCCCCGTGCTCACAGCTCCGTCGAAAGATTCGTGCTTGAGCACGCGCCGTACGATTTTGGCCGCGCGCATCATGCCGAGGTAGTCGCGCGGGCGTACATAGGGCACATGGATGCGGCGCTGACCGGCCAGCAGGGATCGGCTTTGCATGGAGTCAAAGGTGACCCAGAGCGAGCTCGGCGAGGCGCCGAGTCCGGGGGCGAGGCGAACGAGCTGGGCAAGGTGGCCGCCGGTCGAGGCGACGAGCAGAAGCTTCCGTTGCGTGGGCGGCAGCGGATCGATCGGGTATGACGAGTGCACGGACACTGAGGCTCCCTTCGGGTACAGCCTGGGTGGGACGGTTTCAAACGTGCGTCATCGAACGTGCCCTATTCGGGCGGCGAACCTGCCGATCAGCGAAGCTGAACAGGTGCGGCTGAATTACCAAGTGACGCGGGTTTGGATCGGGTTGTCGGTCGCGGACATCTCCCTATCGACAGGCGTCGGGCCACGATCGACCGCGGTCGTGGCGGCAGCGGATCGGCTCGGCCGCAAGGGCGGGCGCGTCGAGACCGCGAATCCACCGTCACGCACGAGCGCGTCGGGGCCGCGGGTGGGGACCATGGCAAGCACGACGCCGAGCGGCGTCGTGCCGACGGCTTCGAGGGCGTCGAACGCGCCGAGCAACTCGGCCTCGCGCACCCGGTTGGCGCCGACCACGAGCACGGTGCCACCGGTCCAGCGGCTGAGCACAGCGGCGTCGGTGACCGCGAGTACTGGCGGGGCATCGATGAGTACATAGTCGTAGCTGCTGCTAAGCACGTCGAGCACGGTGCCCATGGCCGTCGAACCGAGCAGTTCGCTCGGGTTGGTGGGGATCTTGCCGGAGGAGAGCACGGTGAGCGGATGCAGCGTGCCCCACGATTGCAGGGAGTCCTTGAGTTGCAGATCCCCGACCAGCACGTCGGTCAGGCCACGGTCGGGATCAAGGCCGAGGTAGTCGGCCAGCCGGGGCGTGCGCAGGTCGGCGTCGATCACGGCGACGGTCGCGCCGCTCTCGGCCAGAACGATGGCAAGGTTGACCAGGGTGGTGGTCTTGCCCTCACCCGTGACGGACGACGTCATGACCAGACTGCGCCGACTGGTATCGGCGTCGGCGAACTCGAGGTTGGTGCGCAGCACCCGGAACGCCTCGGCGCGTGCGGTGGCCGGGCCGTCGGGGGTGATGATCGGGTTGGCGTGTGCTTCAAAGGGGATGCCGCCGAGAATGGAAACTGCCGTGAGGCGTTCGATGTCGTCGCGGTTGTAGATGCGACGATCAAGGAGTCCGATCAGGAACGCGGTCACCAGACCGACCAACAGGCCGATGAGTAGGCCGACAGCGAGGTTGAGGTAGAGCTGGGGCAGTGCAGGGTTGTCCGGCACCACCGCGGGGTCGAGGACACCGACCGTGACGGGGCTGGTTCCGCCGTCCGCCGGGGTTTCCAACTGGTTGATGACCACGTCGGTGAAGCTTTCCGACACGGCCTCGGCAAGCTGCTGCGCGGCATCCGCTGTCGCAGCGAGGGCAATGATTTCGATGACGGCCGAACCAGGCTGGGTAGTGGCGGTGACCCGCTCAGCCAGGTTGGCGGCGGTCTCGTCGAGGCCCAGGCTCGTGATCACCGGATCGAGCACGCGCGGGCTGGTCGCCACGTCGAGGTAGTACGGCAGCTTCTGAACGACAAAGTTGTTGCCCTGCACCAGGTCGCCGGGGGTGGATCCGATCTGAATCTGCGCGGCTACGAAGACCCGGGTCGAGGCCTGGTATTGCACGGGGGTGAGCAACGCGGCTGCGGCCCCACCGACGACGCCCAGCAGAGTGAAAGCCACGATGAGAATCCATCGCTTTCGTAGAATATGAGCCAGACGCTTCAGTTCCATGCGTGCTTCTCTCCGCGTGATTAATGCGTCGCACTTCGGGTGCACGACGACAGAAACCTATGTTGGCATAAAAATCCTCACTTTTGGACTGCCAGTATTGAGAATTTAATCAGCTCGTTTTGAGCTGTTCACAAGATTGTCGATCAAAAACTGACGAATACTCGCTCGAGTGGCCTCGTCGAGTAGCTCCAAAGCGTGTCGTTCACCGGGTTTCACGTCGAGGGTGACGGGAACGCCGACGGCCGTGAGTGCGACCTCCATAGCCTCGGCTTGTTGCACCGGAACCAGTTCTTTCTTTGAGATAGTGATGTAAAACGGTGGATCGGTCTTGTCGACGGAGTACAGCGGCGAAGCTGTGCGCGAGTTGGGGCAATAGGTGAAGTCGTTGCAACCGAGGTATTGCAGGATCGAGCCGACGGCCAGCCTCGACGGACGACCAAGCCTGAGGCCCGTCTCGGTGAGGTCAACCGCCGGCGACAGTGCTACGACAGCGGCAACCCGGTCGCCCTCGGTGAGGCTGCCGGAGCCGTTGGTTGCGATAGACGAAGCGATGATCGCCCCGGCCGAGCTGCCGAGCAACCCGATGCGCTCGGGGTCGATGTTGAATTCCCTGACTCGCTGCGGATCACGCAGCCACTCGAGCGCATCGGTGACATCGTTCACCTGCGCCGGAAAGGCGAACTTCGGGGCGAGCCGGTAATCCACTGCGAAGGCGGCGACGCCGCTGCCGGCCAGCTCCTCACACAGGGCGGTCATGCCGCCAAAATCCTTGCTGCCGCTGTCGAATCCGCCGCCGTGGATGAGAATAACGGCCGGGGCACGCTGGGGCTTCTCCTCGGGCAGGCAGGCGTTCAACATCAGATCCTCCCCCTGGGCCGTGCCGTACTGCAGGTCGTGCTCCACCACGACCGGGCCGGGTTGCGAGGACCGGTCGGGCGTGATCGGCGTGGCTGAGCATCCGCTCAAGAGCAGACCAACGGCCAGCAGACCAACGGATGCCGCGACCAGCGCGGTGCGGGTGGGCGTCACAGCAGGTCTCCGTTCAACCGAGCGCGACGCGAGACCGATTTGGTCTGCCGCTTGCGGAACGGGCTCACCCAAAGGAATGAGAACCGGCGCAGGAGCTTGGCGAGGTAGACCGAGCCGACGAGCACGATGGCGGCGAGCAGAAACGGCAGGGCGTTGGCCGCGCGTTCCAGCCAGGCTGCCTCGGCGATCGGGGCGAGCAGGGCGAGGGCGGTGGCCACGACAAACAGGTGCAGCAGGTAGATCTGAAAGCTGTACTGGCCAAGCGTGTTCATGAAATTCAGCCATTTCACGCGCACCAACAGGGTGGCCAGGACGACACCCATGGCCACGGCGACGGCGCTTTCGAGCAGGATCAGGCCGGGCAAGCGAGAGAGGTGGAACGGCACGAGGAGCACAGCCAGACCGAGATAGACCGCAACCAGCACGATGGCGTGCCAGACCCGCACCCGCGCGGCCAGCCGGTACACGGTGTGCGAAAAATAGACCGCGACGATGAAGAAGATGAAGTTGGCGGTGACTCGGTCCCAGCCGACATTGTCGAGGTCGAGCAGGTTTGGTGTCGTGGACGCTGCGGCGACCAGCGCGGCGAGGGCGACCTGCACGCTGATCGGCAATTTGCGCAGCAGCCAGGCGAGCAGGGTGAAGACGGCGAGGGCCCAGATGAACCAGTAGCTGCTGGTCGGCCAGACTGGCAGGAGGGCAATGTTGAGCAAGTCGGTCGGGGAACGTTCGGTTCCGCGCAGGTGCGGCACGACGAGGTAGAACAGCACGCGAATGATCGACCAGAGCAGGTACAGGTAGACCAGAGTGAGCAGCCGGCGCCGCCACAGGTCGTGTAGGTTCCAGGTAAGCATGCGCCGGGCGGTGAGGCCCGCGATAAAAAAGAAGACCGGCATAGGAAAGTAGCTGAGCACCAGGCGCAGCCGCGGGGTGCTGCCGGCCAGGCCGAGATCGTTGAGAAACAACGCCGAATGGTAGAGCACGACGAGGATGATCGCCGCGCCCTTGGCGAAGTCGATCCACTCACGGTTTTCGGTGGCCTGTATCTCTTTCACAGACGAAATGTACACGAGAAAAACTCAGGATGGAATCTCGGGTCGGGTTGCAGGGGTGGTCAGCCCGGCCAAAACGGTCTGCTCCAACGGGAGAGGCCGTGAATCGGGGCAAAGCTACTGCGGTAACGACCTCGTGGCCGCGGTTGATGAGCAGCCCCCGTGGCTAATTCAGGAAATCTGCCGGGACGGGGGTGGCGCCTCGCGTATTTCGGCGGCCGCGGCATCTACCTGCATCAGTCTTCCTGAATTAGCCACGGGGCGAGCAGGCGGAAGGTTGACCGCCCCGGCCACTACCGGGGGCGGTCAGACGGCGGCGTAGCGGGGAATGAGGTCTTCGAGCAGGGCGACGGTGTCGGGCCAGCCTGCGACGGCGATACACTCGACGCCGAGAACCTTGACCGGATAGTCATTGCCGTTCTCGTCGAGGCGATCGCCGACGAACAGCATGTCGTCGAGGTCGACCCCGGTGAGGGTGGCCAGCCGCTTCATTCCGTAGGCCTTGTCGATGCCCTGCCGGGTGATATCAACGGAAGTCGACCCACCCGAACGCACCTCAAGGTCGGGCAGCAGGGTCTGCACGGCCTCCCGCAGGGTGTTCTTCTTCTCCCCGGTCGGGTCCCAGGCGATCTTGGCGGCAACCGGGGCGGCCTGGCCGAGCGCGGAGAAGGTGATCTGCGAGCCGCGGTCTTCGAGGATGGGGCCCCAGGTGTCGCTCTCCCAGTAACCGAGGCTGCGCGCGGTCTGTTCGACGGCGCCCTGGGCCCGGGTCTTCTGCTCGTCGGTCAGGTTTTCGGCGTAGACCTGCGTCCAGCCCTGGGGGTCGCTGCGGTAGTACTGGGTGCCGCAGGTGGGCAGCAGGTGCAGCCGGGCGAGTAGATCGGGGCTGATCTCGGGCAGGTTGTCGATGATTTGCGCCTGGAACTGGCCGAACTGACCACCGGAGATGACGCAAACCTCGGTGACGCCGAGCAGCTTCACCAGCAGTTCGATCATGGACGGGTCGAGCGCTGACTTGGACGGCGCGAGGGTATCGTCGAGGTCGAAGGCCACCAGACGGGGAAGGATAGGCATCAGGCCACTCTATCGATCGTAGAGGGGCCGGTCGGTGTGAGCGGGGCCGGGGATGCGGGCGAGTTGTTAGCCTGAGCGAGTGCGTACTGACTTCGATCCCCGAGACCTTGCCCGCCGCGACTTCTACCGCCTGCTGAACTCTCTCGTGGTTCCGCGGCCGATTGCCTGGGTGTCGAGCCATTCGGCAGACGGGGTCGACAACCTGGCGCCGCATTCATTCTTCACCGTGGCATCCGTTTCGCCGCCGATCGTGCAATTCACCTCGGTGGGCGTCAAGGACACCGTGCGCAATATCCTTGAGACCGGGGACTTCGTGGTGAATTTCACGCCGGAATCGCTGTTCGAGGAAGTGAATGCGACCGGGACCGACTTCGGGCCGGCGGAGAGCGAGTTCGACCGCGCCGGGCTGACCCGCGAGCCGAGCCTGACCGTTTCATCGATGCGGGTGGCCGAGTCCCCCGCGGCGATCGAGTGCCGACTGCACTCCACGCTCGAACTGGGCGATTGCACGCTCGTCTTCGGCGAGGTGACGCACGTCGCGGTGTCGTCTGCGATGCTGGATGGCGGGCATCCGCTCGTTGAGAAGTTGCGACCGTTGTCGCGGCTCGGCCGGGACGAGTGGGGAACTATCGGCGCGGTCAAGGAGATCAAGCGCATTCGCGCGAGCGACTGGCCGCGCGAGTTTCGGCCGCGCGAGCACTGAACGGCTCCGCACGCTCGATAGCGCGGTATTTTGCTGCATACGGTGCCAAGGCTTGCTGGCGCGACTGGTTCGCGGTAGCACCATCCGCTCGCGCGTGCAGCGTTCCGTCGCGCGAACGCGGGGCTACCGAGGCGAGCGCCCCATCACGCGCACTGCGGATGAGCGCGCCCGATCCGGGCAGCCGCTACACCGGTCACCGCTATGCCGGTCAACGCTATGCCGGTCACCGTGGCGCGGCGCCCGATATCGAGCGCGGCCACGGGCGGGAACAGGGCCGCGGCGAGCAGCGGGCCGAGCTGAGTGCTCGCCTCGCGCACGAAGTGCTGGCCGGCGGCGGTGAGAGTATAGCGACGTGCTTGGTTGACTCCTGCAGCGCAGTGATCGTGGCGGCCGTAGCGCTCTGCCACTCAGTGAGGGCTTCGGATTCCTCGTTGCCGCTGGCGAGGCGCACGATTGGTCCGGCGAGGCTCGACATGAGCACGGGGTCGGGCGACAGACGAGCGATCTTGGCGTAGACCCAGGCGTGGTGGTCGTCGCACTTGGCGGCGGACGCATCGGAGGCGCTCTTGGCAGCGACCGAAATGTCACAGCCGGGCAGGAGAACATGGTGAGCGACTGCACGTTGTCGCCGAGCGGTTCGAGCGCGGCGCGAATGGCCGGCATGTAGCTGATCACCATGGAATCGCCGAGCAGCACCGCGGTTTGGGCCGCGGCTGGGTCGCGGCTGGGTCGCCGTAGACACATCTGGCGGCGTTCTTCTCGCTCAGCGAGAGGCAGTTGTCGTCGACCCATTCCGGCGCGCCGGAATGGTCACCGAGCGCGTCGAACGCAGGCGTCGCCTCGGGCCAGGCCGTATTCGCCAGCGCCGCGGTGATGGCAGCCTGCCGAGTGGCCTGCAGGGTGGCGGGTTCGGTGGCGGGTTCGGTGGCGGTTTCGGTGGCGGGTTCGGTGGGAGCTTCCACACCCAGATTGGCGTTCGCACCGATCGGCGCGGCATCGGCGCACGGTTCGGACGTGCGGGACTTCAACGCAACGAAGAAGATCGAGACGATGACGGGGGTGACAGCGACGAGGGTGACAGCGACGAGGGTGACAGCAACGAGGGCGCCGATCCAGGCCTTGGCCGGGGTGATGCCTGAGCGGTGCTGGGTATCGGGGCGGCGCATCCGTTCTCGCTGACGGGTTTGCGAACTTTCGAGCCAGAGCGAGTGCCGAATGGGATCTTCGACGAAGTGGAAGGAGAACACCGAGAGGGCGACCATGAGTATGAGGGCAAGCGGTCGGTAGCGCGGCGAGTTGGTCGCGAAGACTGTGGCGAGCAGAATAACCACCGGAAAGTGCCAGAGATAGAGAGAGTAGGAGATCTTGCCGATGTAGCGGCTCACTGGATTGGTGAGGGGAAAGAGCAGGCGCTGTTCGGAGGATCCAATGTCGGCAGCGAGGATGAGGGTGCTTCCCGCGACGGGCAGCAGAGCCCATGGGGCAGGGACCGGTGAGTCCCAGCTGATCAACACGAGGCTGGCAACGATGAGGGCGAGGCCGAGCCAGGCCAGCACGGGGCGCAGTGTCGCCAGCAATTTGGCAATGCCGGGGGCTGAGGCGGCGAGGAGGGCCCCGATGCCGAGTTCCCAGGCGCGGGCGCCGGTAGAGAAGTAGGTGATGGCGCTGCTCGTGAAGGTTTCGAAGAAGCTCCAGGCCAGAAAGCCGAGGGTGATGAAGCCGGTGCTGACGGCCACGGTCGTGATTAGGGCGCGGGCGTTCAGTGTGCGGCGGTCGGCCAGGGTGAGGATAACGATGAGCACAAACGGCCAGAAGAAGTAGACCTGTTCTTCCATGGCGAGCGACCAGTAGTGCTGCAGCGGGGAGACGGCGTTGGTGGCCTGCAGGTAGTCGGTGCCTCCGGCGGCAAAGTGCCAGTTGGCCACGAAAAGTGACGAGTAGACGCCATCCCGGAGGGTGCTGAGAGCGCGGGCACTCGGGAGTAGCAGGTAGCCGATGGCCACCGTGACGACGAGCACGAGCAGCGACACCGGCAGGATGCGGCGGACCCGACGGCGGTAGAAATCGACGAGCGAGATGCGGCCCGTGCGGGCGTGTTCCTTGAGCAGCAGGCTCGTGATGTGAAAGCCCGAGCTGACAAAGAAGATGTCGACGCCGATGAATCCGCCGGACGGCCAGCCGAGTAGGTGATCGAAAATGACGATTATCACGGCGATCGCGCGCAGGCCCTCGATGTCGCCACGAAAGGTGCGGGTGGCGGACTTGCCGCCCGTGCCGCTGGCTTCGGGCGAGGGTTGCCGCCGTTCAAGGGCGGACTGAACGGGCATGTAGCCTCCGACTCGGGTTGCGGAACTGGTACCTGCACCCGGCGACTTTTTACCCGTCAGCCGGGCATATCCTGCGATTATGATGTAATCTCAGTTACCGAAGTAAACCCGGTCGCGTTGTTTACCTGACGGACACAACCTCACCCGTGCGCGCCGACTCCTGTGCAGCGAGCACAATTTTCAGCGAGCGGATGCCAGCAGCCCCGTCGGGCTGTCCCGCTCGTCCCATGCGCACCGCGTGCAAAAACTCGTGCAGAAGCAGCTCGTCGGTGTTAGTGCCGTACGCCAGAAACACTGCACCATCAGGCCCGACGCCGCCCACGTGCTGCGAAAACGGATCAATGTCCGCAATGCCCTGCGTGCCGACGATCTGGAGGGTCAGCCCGCCCCAGGTCGGCGCGGTGTCGGGCTGGCTCCACGAGCAGTCGATCGTCGCGACGAAGCCACCGGTGTAGCTAATAGTCACCAGCCCCCCGGTTTCGGCGCGCACCTCGGGCTTCTCGGCGTGCAGAATGCGGTTGGACACGGCTCGCACGCGCTCGGGAGCGAGGCCGGTGAGGGCGTCGAGCAAGTCGGCGACGTGCACGATGTGATCGACCATGGCGCCGCCGCCGGACAGCGCCGGGTCCGTGAACCACGCCCGATCGCCGATTGGAATCTGCCCGTTGTTGGTGCCGGTCGCCGCGAGCAGCGCGCCGAGTCCGCCGGCTTTGACGAGTTCGCGCAGCCGTGCGAACGCTGGCGAGAACCGCACCGGGTAGGCGGTCATCAGACTCACGCCGGCCGCATCGCAGGCCGCCTGCATGGCGAGGGCATCCTCGAGAGTGGTCGCGAGCGGCTTCTCGCACAATACGGCGGCCCCGGCCCCTGCGGCCGCTTCGACGAGTGTGCGGTGCCGGGTGTTTTCGCTCGTCACGATGACGGCGTCGGGCTGCCAGTCGAGCAGTTCGGCGTAGCTGTCGACGTAGGTCAGGCCGAGGTCGTTCGCGAGGTCTAGTCCGCGCCGCTCGCCCTGCTCTTTGTCGCCGTCGGGATCGGAGGCGCGCAGTTCAACGTTCGGCATCGCCTGCAACAGACGTGCGTAGCCGTCCGCGTGCACGTGCGCGAAGGACATGAGGGCGACCCGCAGTGGGCGTTCAGCGTCGACAAGTGGAAGCTGTGGCGCGGCCTGGTCGGTTACCGGCGAGGTCCTCGGCGCGCCGACATTTCGCCCGTCGGTGGCTGCACCGCTCATGCCGACACCCCGTGACGAATGACGGACACGCTGCGCCCGGAGGCGATCGACTCGTTCGCGGCGACGGCGAGCTCCACCGCGCGAGTGGCATCTCCGAGACTGACCCGCGGGGCGGCTCCACCCTCGATGGCCGCGGCGAACTCGCGCAGTTCGGTCAGGTACGGGCTTTCGCCGAGCGACGTGTCCGGGCGCTGAGAGTGAGCTCCCGGTAACGGGGCGCCGAGATCGAATCGGAGCGAGGCATCTGATTTAGAATCGTGGTTGAGCACTCCGTTCGAGCCGGCGATCGAGAACGAGGTGGCGAAGGTGGTGCCGGGAGCGCCCCAGACTCCCGTGACGTAGCTGAGCGCGCCGCTTTCGTGGGTGAGCACGACCTGCGCGGTCTCGCATCCGCTCGCCACGTGCTTGACAGCGTAGATCTCGATGACCTCGCCGGCGATCCAGCGGGCGATGTCGAGGTCGTGGATCATCTGGTCCAGCACGATTCCGCCGGACTGCGCCTCGTCGGCGAACCAGCTGGCCCAGGCCGGAAACTCGCCGATGCGACTGAAGCGCAAAATGGCCGGCTCGCCGATGGTTCCGGCTCCGACCGCCTTGTGGGCGAGGGCATACTCGGCGAAATAGCGCACGACGTGGGCCGGGTGCAGCTGCTTACCGACGAAGGCGGCAAGTTCGGCGAGGGTGTCGGCATCCGCTGCACAGAGCGCAATCGGTTTTTCGCAGATGACGTGCTTGCCGGCGCGTAGGGCACGCTCGGCCAGGCGATAGTGCGTGGGGGTGGGGGTGCAGATGTCGACGACGTCGCAGCGCTCGAGCAGCTCGTCGAGTGAGTCGACCGCGTCAATGCCGTACTGCGCGGCGACCGCGGCGGCGCCCTCGAGCGAGAAGACGGTAACCCGGGCGCCGAGGGCGAGCCAGGCCGGAATGTGCACGTGGGTGATGCCGCCGGCGCCGATGAGGCCAATGTTCACGAGAAGTCCTGACATATATAAGAGGAGCACTACTTCGAGCCGCTGAAGGCGAGGCCCTCGACGACGCGGCGCTGCAGCATGATGAAGAGGATGAGCACGGGCGCCATCGCGAGCACGCTCGCGGCCATCATGACCGGGTAGTCGGTCGTGATGCTGCCGACCAGAGTGGCGAGGCCAGCCGAAAGAGGCATTTTCTCGGCATAGGTGGTGACGACTGGCGGCCAGAGCAGATCGTTCCACGACCACAGGGTGGTGATGATGATGAGGGCGCTGATTCCGGGAGTCGCGAGCGGCAGCATGATCTTGTAGAAGATCTGGAACGGGTTGGCGCCATCGAGCCGGGCGGCTTCTTCGAGTTCGAGCGGCAGCCCGAGAAAGATCTGCCGCATCAGAAAAACGCTGAAGGCGCTGAAGATGCCGGGCAGCGCGATGCCGAGGATGGTGTTGAGCAGGCCGAGGTTCTGGATGATCTGAAACTGCGGAATCAGGTACACCTGCGGCGGCACCATGAGAATCGAGAGGATGACACCGAGAAAGATTCCGCGACCGCGAAAACGCATGCGGGCGAAGGCGTAGCCGGCCATTGAGCACAGCATGACCTGGCCGATCACGCGAATGACGGTGATGCCGACCGAGACGCCGAACTGGTCGAAGAACGGCAGCTTGGTGAACACGTCAACGAAGTTGCCCCATTGCAGCTCGCCGGGCCAGAAGGTGGGCGGCACGCTCATCACCTGGTCGTTGGTGGAGAGCGAGATGATCAGCTGCCAGATGAACGGAAAGACCATGATGAAGCCGATCACGCCGAGCAGCACGTGCGCGCGCACGCTGTTCGTGCCCTGTTGGGCCGGGGACAAAGATTCTTTAGACATAGTTCACCCACTTCTTCTGCATTTGAAATTGAAAGAAGGTGACGATGCCGATCACCACGAGAATCAGCATGCCGATCGCGGCGGCATAGCCCTTGTCGTTTTGAATGAAGGCCTGGTTGTAGAAGATGTAGACGAGCGACTGGCTTTGCACAAGGGCCGGGTTGTACTGGCCCATGATCGCGTAGAGCAGATCGAACAGCTGAAACCCGTTGATCACCGAGATGATCGTGACGAAGAACAGGCTCGGCGTGACGAGTGGCACGGTGATCGAGGTGAACTGTTTCCATGTGGTGGCGCCGTCGAGCTGCGCCGCCTCATAATATTCGGGCGAGATGTTTTTGAGCGCGGCGCCGAGAATGATGATGCCGAATCCGAGCGAGGCCCACATGCCCACGATGCCGACCGAGACAATCGCGAAGCCTGGGGTGGAGGTCCAGTACGGGCCGTCGATTCCGACGAGGGAGAGCATCCAGTTCAGGATGCCGAAATCACCGTTGTAAATCATGCGCCAGACCAGGGCGACCGCGGTGGGCATGGCGATATAGGGCATGAAGAACAGCACACGGTAGAAGGAGGCGAAGCGCAGCCCTGGCTGGTTGACCAGGTTGGCCATGAGCAGCGCGATCGGAATGCCCGCGAGCACGATGACCGTGTAGATCAGGGTGTTGATCAACGCCTGACCGACATTGCCGTCGGCAAGCATAGTTTGGTAATTGTCGAGTCCGACGAATTCTTCACCGCCGAACGGGCCGGTTTCGGTGAAGCTCAGGTAGCCGGTCTGAACTATCGGCCAGATGTAGAAGCCGAGCACGCCGAGCAGGGTGGGCAGCACGAACAGCCACGGCCAGTAGCCATCGAAACTTGTCTGCTTCTTTGGTGGTCTTGCCGATACAGGCACCGGGCGGTCGACGGGAGCACGGCTCTCGCCGACCGTGCTCCCGGTGCGCAGGGTCATTCTGCGGCCAGCGCTTTGTTCATACGGGTGGCCAGCTCATTGGCAACGTCTTCGACGGTGCGGGTGCCGGAGAATGCCTGCGGCAGCAGCTCGTTCTCAATCGTGGTCCAGGCCGCGGTGTCCTTGGAGACCGGGAACGGGTAGGCATAGTTGTCGGCTTCATCGATGAAGACCTCAAGGTCGAAGTGTTCGACCGAGTCGAGGAAGGCCTGGCCGGCACCGATGAAGGCGGGGTTGGCCGCTCCCATTTCGGCCTGCAGGGTCTGCGCTTCTTCGGTGCCGAGGTAGGCCTGGAAGGCCTGCGCGGCCGACTTGTTCTCGCTGCCCGCCGAGACGACGTTGGCGAGACCGTGAATGACAGTGGCCTGCTTCTCATCCTGCGGCAGCGGGGCGACGTTCAAGTCGAGGGTGTTGCTCGCGGCGGCGAGTTCGGCGACGCTCCAGGTGCCCGACCAAAAGAATGCGGTCTTGCTGCTGGTGAACCAGGCGTTGTGCGGGGTGTCGGAGAGCTGCTGCAGGCTCGGGCTCGAACCGTCAGCGATGAGATCGGCCCAGAACTGCAGACCCTTGATCGTCTTCGGATCGTCATAGCCGCTGGTCGTCCCATCTTCAGAGAGGATGCTGCCGCCCGCCTGCAAAATGGTGTTGTAGTAGCCTTCCTGGCCTCCGGTCAGGCCGGTCGCAACGCCGTAGATGCCCTGGTCAGCGAGGGTGTCACTCACGGTTTTTGCCGCGGTGGCGAAGTCTTCCCAGGTCCAAGTGTCGTCGGGAATGTCAACGCCGGCCTCGGCCAGAATCACCTTGTTATACCAGAGGGCGACCGTGTCGAAGTCCTTGGGCATGCCGTACTGCTGATCATTGAAGGAGTAGAGGTCATTGAGCACCTCGACGTAGTTGGCCGGGTCGACGGTGCCGTCGTCGATGAGGTTGGTCATCGGCTCGAGCTGGTCGTTGGCGGCGTAGAGCTGAAAGTTGGGGCCGTTCATCCAGAACACGTCGGGCAGGGTGTCGCCGGAGGCCTGGGTCTGCAGCTTGGTCCAGTACTGCGCCCACGGAGTGATGTCGATCTTCACTTCAATGTTCGGATAGATCTCGTTGAACGCGGCGATGTTCGCCTCGAGTGCCGGAACCTGGTTCTCGTCCCAGATGGCGTAGCTGATCGATGCTTGCGAGTCTTCAGTGACTGCTTCGTCGGATGCTGCCGGTGCCGAACACGAGGTCAGAGCGAGTGCGGCGACGAGCACCAGTGGCGCCAGTCTGGTGATTTTTCTCATGGGAATCCCCTGCTGTGTGTGATGGATGGTCAGGAAAGTGAGTGGGTGGCGGTGGCGTTTGCACTGGCCGCGTAGGTTGCCAGGCGGGCACCGAAGGTGACGGACTCGGCTGCGGCCGGCCCAGTCACGCCCGGCTCAGTCGTGGCGGCACTGGTGCCGAAGTCCGCGGCGTCAGGATTCGCGACTCCGGACGCGGCGGCATCAGCTTGAATGGAGCCAATGGCGGGCAAACTGAACCGCGGCACGGTGATGTCGGTGGAGCCGTAGAGGCGTTCCGAGAGGACTTCGAGGGACCGCACCAGGCCACCGAGGGCGACGCCGTTGCGGCCGAGGGCCGACGAGACGAGCGGCGGCTGCGTGCTGCGGGTAACCAGGCGGGCAAGTTCGGCCTGCAGCACACCGAGCAGCACTGGCCCGACGGAGAGCCCGCCGCCGATCACGATGACGTCGGGGTCGACGGTCAGCCCGACGACGGCGATGCCGCGGATAATGCGGTGCGCGAACCGGGAGACCAGCTGCAGGGCGTCCGCGTCACCAGCCTGTGCTGCGGCAAAGACCTCTTCCGGGTCACGTCCGAGAAACGCGCCGAGCACGCTCGTCTCGTGCACGTCTTGGTAGCCCCAGCCGGTGGATTCGAGGTCGCCGACCTCGCCGGCGGCAAAGTTTCGGCCGCGGTGCAGCGCTCCGCCGAGGATGATGGCGGCGCTCACGCGGTGCCCGACCATGATGAACACGACGTCGTCGGCGTTCTGCGCCGCACCGGCGTGCAGCTCGCCGAGAGCGGCCATGTTGACGTCATTTTCGACGATGACGGGGCAGGCCAACTGCCGGCTGAGGCTCGCGGCCAGGCCGAGTCCGTTCCATTCGGGCAGCACGTTGCTCTGCAGGACTCGGCCGGAGGCATCTACTATGCCCGAAATGCAGACCGTGACAGCGGCGAGCCGGGTCGCGTCAAGTCTGGCGAGCGCCCGTTTGAGGGTCGCGGCGGCGAGGCTGATGAGTTCGGATCCGGTGATGTCGGTGTCGATGTCATGGAGCGCGGTACCGACGATGGTGCCGGCGAGGTCGCTGATCAGCACTGTGACGCGGTGCAGCCCAAGATCTATGCCGGCGACGTAACCGGCGGAGGCGTTGAATGCGACCCGGCGGGCCGGGCGGCCCTTGGTAGCGGTGGCCGCCTGCTGCTCGTGCGTGACCAGGCCGTGGGTTTCGAAGTCGGCGACGATCGATTCGACGGTGGGTCGGGAGAGGCCGGTAATGCGGGCCAGTTCACTGACCGTGAGCACGCCGTGGTCGCGCAGAGCGTCGATACAGGCGGCGGAATTGCGGCGGCGAAAAGCGAGCATTTCACGTTCGTGGTGTCCGGACAGTGCCATGGCGATATCTCTCTCACGTCGTAGTGAGCATTATGCAAGTCGTTTGCATAATTGCCGTGAGTTCAGAGTAGGCGCGTTGACGCGGTGTTGTCAACGACTACAGTGATTGAGAAGCCTCGTTTTCGATCAGTATCAATCAATTTCGGACCCCTTATGACCCCTCTACTTGGGCCCGGCGCCCCCGTGCTCGCGTTCGACATCGGCGGCACCGACATTAAGGGCGCCCTGGTCGACGCAGATGGCAACCTGATCGGGGTGCGCCGGGCCCCGACCGCGGTATCGCCCGACGGCACAGCGGATGCCGTACTCGACCAGGTGCAACAGCTCGCCGACGCCCTGATCAGTAATTTTCCGCGCGTCGCCCCGCAGGCGGTCGGCCTGATCGCCCCCGGAATCATCGACGACTCCGTCGGAATCGTGCACCGCGCCGTCAATCTGAACTGGACCGAAATTCCGTTTCAGACACTGGCCGGTGCGCGGCTGGGACTGCCAGCCTCCTTCTCACACGACGCGCGGGCGGCCGGCGCGGCCGAGTTCGCGCTCGGAGCCGCGCACGGATTCTCCGATGTGATCGTTATCGTGATCGGCACCGGGCTCTCCTGCTCGCTGTTTCTCGGCGGCCGTCCACACAGCGCCGGTGGGTTCGCCGGCGAGCTCGGACACTCGATCGTCGAGCCGCACGGCCTGCCGTGCGCGTGCGGCGCGAACGGATGCCTCGAAACACTCGCCTCCGCCGGCGCCATTTCGCGCCGCTACGGATTGTTGACCGGCACGCCCCCGGCGGGCGCGCGATTCGTGCTTGCCCGTGTGGCGGTCGGCGACCCGGCTGCCGAGCGGGTCTGGACCGAGGCGCTCGATGCCTTGGCGGTGACCATCGCCCAACTCGCCGCAGTGCTCGCGCCGGAGGCGATTGTGATCGGCGGCGGGCTCGCTCAGGCCGGGCCTGCCCTGTTCGAACCGCTTCGGGAACGGGTGAACGCGCTGCTGAGCTTTCACCGGCATCCGCTTATCGTGCCGGCGTTGCTTGGCGAAAACGCCGGGTTACTCGGGGCGGCGCTGCGGGCGCGCGGGGCATTGGAGGTCGAGGCGTCTGCAGCGGCCTACGCCCCGACCACGGCGACCGCGCAGTCCGCGCAATTTGCTGGCGCCCGAGCGTCTCTTGATGATCCGACCCTTCACGAAAGCGAGCGACCATGAACCGCGCCGAACGGCTCGCCGCCGTGCTCGACCTGCTCGCCGATTCGGGGCAGGTTGAGGTCGATGACATCATCACCAAGCTCGGAGTGTCTGCCGCGACCGCGCGCCGGGACCTCGATACCCTCGCCGAGCAGCAGCTGCTCACCCGCACGCGCGGCGGTGCGATCGGGCAATCCGTCGCCTACGACCTGCCGGCACGCTACAAGCAGGAACGGCATGCGCCCGAGAAACTGCAGATCGCCCAGGCGGCGAGCGCACTCGTGACCCGCGGCGATATCGTCGGGCTCTGCGGCGGCACGACCAGTACCGCAATTGCCGGTGTGCTGAGTTCCCGCGCGGATATTGCGCAGGCCAGCCCGCACGCCAACCTCACGGTCGTGACGAACGCGATCAATATTGCCGCGCAACTCGCGATGCGGCCGCAGATCAAGACCGTGGTGACCGGCGGAGTCGTACACGCGCGCTCCTACGAGCTGGTCGGCGCCTACGCCGAATCGGTGCTCACCCAGGTGCGCCTCGATCTGGCGTTCATCGGGGTGAACGGCATCGACCCGGTACTCGGGGCCACGGTGAACGACGAGCGCGAAGCCGCCGTCAACACCCTCATGGCCGGGCGGGCCACCCGAGCGGTGCTCGTGGCGGATTCGAGCAAGATCGGACGTGTAGCCTTCGCCGCCCTCAACGCCCTCGACCAGTTCAGCGCGCTCATCACCGACGCCGGCATATCGGCCGAGCAGCTGGCCGCTTTCGCCGAGGCCGGGCTCGAGGTGATTGTCGCGTGAGCGTGGTGTGCGCGGCGCGGCGTGGTCGCTCTCTGCTCAGCGGCCTGGACGCGGCCCGGCTTGCTCACGGCGATTTCACCGGACGGGAGGCGTCATGAACGTGACCCGGGTAATCCACTCGGCGCGGCTCGTGTCCGGAGGCACCCTGACACTCGATGCGTGGGTCGCGTTCGCCGGCGACACCGTGTCAGCGGTCGGCACGGGCGATTGCTGGCGTGGTCTCGCCGGTTCGACCTCGAAGTCAGCCTCCGCGGCGGATTTCGCGCCCGTCTCGGTGTCGACACGGGGCGGGGGGACGCCCGCTGCGGCATCCGCTGCCGAGATCGTCGATGCCTGCGGGCGCTGGCTGACGCCGGGCTTCATCGATATTCACTGCCACGGAGCGGGCGGGGCCGCCTTCGACGACGGCTTGTCGGGCATTCGCACCGCTCTCGCCGTGCATCGGGCGCACGGCACGACCCGGTCGGTGCTCTCGTTGGTGACCGCTCAGCTATTCGACCTCGAATCCCGGCTCGGCATCATCGCCGCCGCCGCCGAAGCGGACCCGCTCGTTCTCGGCGCGCACCTTGAGGGCCCGTTCCTCGACGCTGCTTTTCGCGGCGCGCACGATCCGGCGCTGCTACGGGCAGCGGATGCCGCCGCCACCGATCGCCTGCTCTTCGCCTCCCACGGGTACCTGCGTCAGATCACGCTCGCCCCCGAGCTGCCCGGCGCCGGGGCCGCCATTACTCGCTTCGTCGACGCCGGGGTCGCTGTCGCGATCGGACACAGCGCCGCAGACTACTCCCAGGCCTGCGCCGCATTCAATGCGGGTGCGTCCGTGCTCACGCACGCATTCAACGCCATGCACGGCATTCATCACCGGGCGCCGGGCCCGGTGGTGGCAGCGATGCGGTCGGGCGGGGTCACGCTCGAGATCATCAACGATGGGGTGCACGTGCATCCGGAGGTGGTGCGCCTCGCCTTCGCCGGGGCTCCCGGGCGCATCGCCCTGGTGACCGACGCGATGGCCGCGACCGGGTTTGGCGACGGCGAGTATCGGTTGGGGTCGCTCGCGGTGGTCGTGGTCGACGGAGTCGCCCGGCTCGCCGTCGACGCCCGCAGCGTTGACCGCACTGTAGACCGCATGGTCGATCGCACTATCGGCGTCGTAGATCGCGTGGGCGGCGCGGTCATCGGGTCTGCCCGCGACGAGGCGGCAGCCGTTTGCGGAGCGATAGCGGGGTCGACGCTGACCCTCGATGCGGCACTGCGGCGGGCAGTCTTCGAGGTAGGAATACCGATCGCGGAGGCCGTGACCGCGCTGACCGAGACGCCGGCCCGCGCTATTGGCCGCGCGCACGATCTCGGGCTGCTCGCTCCCGGATTCGCCGCCGACGCCGTGCTCCTGAGTGACGACTTCGCGGTCGAGGAGGTCTTCGCTGCGGGGCAACGGCTCTCGTTCGACATTCCGCCTAGATAACACCGGCAGATTTCGAGAACCGCCGCAATCTCGACTCGATTTACCCGGAGTGTTCCAATTCTGCCCGCGTTGGGTACCGACAGGCACCGTCGGCACGGCTCAGATGCCCTGCCAGGCTGGCTTGTTGGCCCAGATGTAGCGGTAGTAGTCGAGACCGGCGAGCTGGGCGGCGGCTTCTTCGTCGAGGACGACCGTGACGTGCGCGTGCAACTGAATGGCCGACCCGGGCTGGCTTGCGGTTACCGGGCCCTCGACCGCGGCCGCGATCGCGGTGGCCTTCTCAACGCCGAACGCGAGCAGCACGAGATGGCGGGCGCGCCGGATTGTGCCGAGCCCCTGCGTGATGCAGTGCCTGGGTACGTCCTCGGGCAAAGCGAAGAAGCGCGCGTTATCTGCGCGGGACTTCGGGGCAAGAGTCTTGACCCGGGTGCATGAGGCGAAGGAGGAGCCGGGTTCGTTGAATCCGAGGTGGCCGGTGCGGCCGATGCCGAGAATCTGCAGGTCGATTCCGCCGGCGGCCTCGATCGCACGCTCGTATTTTGCGCCGGCGTGCTCGAGCGTCGCAACGTCACCGTTCGGAACCTGAATCTGGTTCGACGTCAAGCCGAGCGGCCCGATGACGTCACGGGTAATCACCGTGCGATAGCTTTCGGGGTGCTCCGCAGGCAGCCCTACATATTCGTCGAGCGCGAATCCACGCACCCGCGACACGTCGAGCGGGTTAGCCCGGAACGATGCCGCGAGGGCCGCATAGACCGGCAAGGGCGTAGACCCGGTCGCGAGCCCCAGCACGGTATCGGCCTTCGACTCGATCAGCCGGCGAATTTCTGTGGCTACCAGCTCCCCCGCGGCCTGCTTGCTCTCGACAACGACGATCTCAGCCATGCGCGCTCCTAAGTGATTACTTCTGACTCTAGAGTAGCAAATTCGATCATCAATGGTCAGAAAAGCTGCACGGCACCGAAGGCCAGTGCGGCGATCAGAGACCAGGAGAGCAGCCCGACGGCCAGTGCCCGGCCACCCGTGCGCAGCAACGTGCCGAGATTGACGGCCGCCCCGAGGGCAAAAAGCGCCATGGCCAGCAGTGCGGTTTGCAGCAGGTCAGTGGTCTCGAGGACCTCAACGGGCAGCGGAATCAGCGTACGCACCAGCATCGCGACGATGAACCCCGCGACGAACAGCGGAACGATCGGTGGCCTCGTCGACGAAGAGATTCGGGCGACGGGGCCAGACCCGGCTGGGTCGCCGGCGCCGGGCTCTGCGGCAGGTGAGTCAGAGGAAGCGCGGTCAGCGAAACCTGGGCCAGACACGCCAACGTCGCCGCCCGCGGGGTCGACCGGAGTGGCGGCATCCGCTTCGATCACGCCGAGACGACGGCGCTCGACTATAGACGCGACGGCCACGATCGGGGCGAGCATGAGCACGCGGGTGAGTTTGACGACGAGGGCGACGGCCAGAGCGGCCGAGCCGGCGATTTGTGCGGTCGCGACGACCTGGCCGACGTCGTGCACGCCGGCGCCGACCCAGTGTCCGAATTGCAGGGCGCTGAGCCCAAGCGGATGCCACAACAGCGGCAACACGGCGATCGCAAGGGTTCCGCACAGGGTCACCAGGGCAATCGGGGTGGCGGTCTCCTCGTCTTTCGCCTTGACGACGCCGCTCATGGCCCCGATTGCCGAGGCGCCGCAGATGCTGAATCCGGTGGCGATGAGCAGGGGCTGATGACCGGGCAGGCCGAACCAGCGGCCGAGTCCGAGAGTACCGGCGAAGGCCATGAGCACAATCGCGACCGTGGTCGCGATTGTCACCCAGCCGAGCGCGGCGATGTCGACGAGGCTGAGTTTGAGGCCGAGGAGCACGATTCCGAGCTGCATGAACGATTTGGTAGCGACCGCGAGGCCGGGTGCGATCGCTCCGACGAGCAGGGGACGCGCAGCGGGGATCTGGCCGACGACGATCCCCAACACGACGGCGATAGTGAGCAGCGGAATGGCGGGCAGAGCGGTGTGCACGCCCCAAGCTGCAAGGGCTGCGAGGGCCGCCACGAACACTCCCCGAAGCCACATTGACACCAGTTTACGCTGGCGCACCAAGCGTCTCCTGCATGACCCGGTGCAGTTTGCAGGCTGGGCCCACTTTCACAAGGTGGGCCTGCGCGGCGGCTCAGGCCGAAAGGTGTCGCAAGACAGGGGCCAGACGGGCGGCGAAGATATTCGCCTGCTCGACGCTGGCCTCGGTATAGGCGCCGGACGCGTCGAGAAAGTTCATACAGCCGAGAAACCCGGCGTCGTCGACGATGACGGCATTGACGGTGGCGACCCGGTTGGGCGCGGTCAGCACTTCTTCGTGGTCAAAGTCGCCAGCCTCGTCATCCGAAAGAAGCGACTTCTGCCCGATAACGCACTGCTCGACCCAGTTCGCGTCCAGGTCTGATGAGACCCCACCGAGCTGGTAGACGTGCGGCCGACTGGAGTACACCCGCACGAGATCGTCGAATTCTTCCCGCCAGAGTGACACGGTGACCAACTGGGCGCCGACGGCATCCGCTGCCTCGATCGCAATGTCATGCAACTGCGACGTCATGTCATCGGACAGATTAAGGGCGGCCACGTCTTCGTGCTCGCGCGGTAGACCGATGATCGGCACCGCCCCGGTGAGCACACCGACGATCGGAATCGCTCCGGTGAGCAGCCCGAACCCCGCCTGCTTGCGCCGCGACGTCGCCCGCGAGAGCATGACGACCCCGACGAGGGCCGCGCCGCCGCCGACCAGCGCGGTGATCGTCGGCACTTCGCTGAGCAGCAGCCAGCCGAGCAGCAGCGAAAATATCGGCACGATGAGCAGCAGCGAACCGCCCTCAGCCACGCTCGTGCGGGAGAGGGTCAGATTCCACAAGTAGTAGGCCAGCACGGTGTTCACCACGACGAGCACCAGAAGCGCCACCCAAACGGATGCCGTCAGCCGGCTCGGATCGACGTCGAACCGGGCCGTCGGCAGTGCGGTGAAACCGCCGATGGCACAGCCCCAAAAGGCCATTTCGATCGGAGGCACCCGCGCAAACAGCGGCTGTTGCACGATCAGAAAGACGGACAGGAGCAGGGCTGCACCCACGATGAGGAGGGCCTTGCCGTTGAATCCGGTCTCGCTCCCGCCGGCGAGGGTGATGACGATGACGCCGCCGACGGCGATGACCATGCCGAGGTAGCCAAGCCAGGTGGTGCGCTCCACGAGCACGAAGTATCCGAGGATGAACGCGAACACCGGCGAGATGTTGAGCAGCAGGCTCGTGGTTCCCGCTGGGACCGTGGCCTGACCGAGGTTGACCAGCATGCCGTAGCCGGCGTAGCCGCAGAGGGAGACGGCGAGCATGCGCGGAATATCGTGCCGCCGCAGGGTGAGGCGCTGCCGGGTGATGAGCAGATGGACGCCGATGATGGCAGCGCCGGCGAGAAAACGGACGGCGGTGAGATCTTGCGGGGAGAGCGCCGTGAGCGCTTCCCTGGTGGCCACATAGGTCGGCGCTGTCGCAGCTACCATGAGCACATCGGGCCTGGCCAGCCACCGTCGCACGAGACCCGATTTCCCTTTAAGTGTGTCTCGAGACTAACGCAACCAGAAGCTGCGGGCGGGGAAAGAGCTGGCGCTACGGCCGCCCGAGCCCGTGATAGGTCCACCCGGCGGCACGCCAGACGGCGGCGTCGAGCGCGTTGCGGCCGTCGATCACGGTCTTCGTTTTCACGAGTGAACCCGCCCAGACCGGGTCGAGGTGCCGAAACTCGGGCCACTCGGTGACGAGCACGACAGCATCCGCTCCCCGCAGGGTGTTCTCGAGGGACTCCTCATACTGCAGCTGCGGATGCCGTGCCCGCGAGTTCGCGATGGCCTCCGGGTCGGTCGCCACTACTTCGGCTCCCAGACCGCGCAGCTGCACGGCCACGTCGAGTGCCGGCGAGTCGCGCACGTCGTCGGAGTGCGGCTTGAAGCTCAGTCCGAGCACCGCGACCTTGGCGTTGTAGACCGTGTTGCCGAGGGCCTTGGTGGTCAAGTCGACGACCCGCTGGCGACGACGCAGGTTGATCTTGTCGATCTCCTTGAGAAAAGCCACGGACTCGCCACGACCCAGTTCTTCGGCGCGGGCGGTGAAGGCGCGAATGTCCTTGGGCAGGCAACCGCCGCCGAATCCGACGCCGGCGCCGAGAAAACGGCGGCCGATGCGACCGTCGTAGCCGATGGCATCCGCTAGCTGGGTGACATCGGCACCGGTGACCTCGGCGATCTCGGCCATGGCGTTGATGAAGCTGATCTTGGTCGCCAGAAACGCGTTCGCGGCGACCTTGACGAGCTCGGCCGTGGCGTAGTCGGTGATGACCAGGGGGGTGTCGGCGGCGAGCGCCGTGGCGTAGATCTCGTTGAGCAGCTTGACCGCGTGCTCGCCGGGCGCGCCCGGGGCAACGCCGTAGACCAGACGGTCGGGGCTGATGGTGTCCTGCACGGCGAATCCCTCGCGCAGAAACTCCGGATTCCAAGCCAGCGACGCGCCACTACCGGCGGCGATGAGCTCGGCGAGGCGGGCGGCGGTTCCCACCGGAACGGTGCTCTTACCCACGACGAGGTCGCCGTCGGCCAGATGCGGGATGAGCGACTCGATCGACGCATCGACGTAACGCAGGTCGGCGCTGTAGCTGCCGGGCTTCTGCGGCGTGCCGACGGCGATGAAGTGCACCTGCGAGCCGGCGGCATCCGCTATATCGGTACTGAAATGCAGTCGGCCGCTGTTCACGGCCTTGCGCAGAACCTCGGGAAGTCCAGGTTCAAAGAACGGGGGTTTGCCGATGGCAAGTTGAGCGATCTTGGCGGCGTCGACGTCGATCCCGACGACATCGTGCCCCAGCTCGGCCATAGCTGACGCGTGTACGGCGCCCAGGTAGCCACATCCAATGACAGAAATTCTCATATATCCCTCTCGGTCCCCCCAGAGCCTAGTGGCAGCGACACATTGCCCCAATTCGCGGTTTCTTTCAGAGCGGATACCCGCGCCGCACGGCCCGCGCATCGGTCTACGGGTTCCCAAGACCGGGTTATGCCCGTCGAGACTGGTCTCCGCTAGTTCGATCTGCCTGCCTGCCTGCCTGCGAGCCGCGACTGTCCACAGGCGCGTGAAGTAGCCGCGCCTGCGCCGGCGCGCCCTACGCCGTCCGCGCCAACAAGGACGCGTTCAGGGCCTCGGTCACCGGCTGGTCTGCCGGGAACGGCTCGCTGTCCAGGGCGATCACGGACACGGCGAGGCGCACGCTGGAGACGAGCCAGGCGGCATCCGCTTGGCGAAGTTCATCGAGCGTGACGTCGCGGTATTCGACGGAAGCCCCCTGCCCGCGCAGATAGTCGAACATGCTCTGCTGCGTGGTTCCGTGCAGAATCGCGCCGCTCGGGGCGGGCGTGACGTACGATCCGTTGCTGCGCAGCACGACGCTCGAGGTCGGACCTTCCATGACGTAACCATCGGTGGTGACGAAGATGGTGTCGTCGGCGCCGCGGCGGTGGGCCTCACGAATAGCGGCCATGTTCACCGCGTAGCTAAGGGTTTTGGCGCCCATCAGCAGCCAGGGTGCCTTTTCGGCGACACCACGCGGGTAGCCGCGGTCGAGGGTCACGACGCGCACGCCGGTCGCGCGCACGCCGCTGAAATCCGCCGCGGCGACCGCGTACAGCCAAGCGGTCGGTGCCGGGCCGTGCTCGACACCGCGGCTGAGCACGAACTTGAGCGCGATCTCGCCCCGCTGCGGGATGCGCAGGGCGGCGTAGGCGATCGCGGCGCGCCACTGCTCGGCGTTTGGAACCGGGAGATCGCAGATGCGCGCGGAGTTGCGCAGCCGACTGATGTGCGGCTCAACCTCCTGCGGGTGCCCATCGACGACGGCGAGGGTCTCGAAGATTCCATCGCCACGCTGCGTGCTCAGCTCGCCGACCCGCAACGCCGGGGCGCTGGATTCCATCTCGTGGAACGTGTCGTCGAAGTTCTGCTGCAATGAATCGGCGGGGACGGGATCGATCAGCAACGTGAAGGGCAGTCTCATGCCCCGAGCCTACTTCGCGCTCACCAGGGCGCGTGCGGCGCATCTGCGGCCGCCGCCGCTATGAGGGGTCGCAAATCGCCCTGTGGAAGTCAGAATCAGGACGACTTGCGATCCCGCACCGGCTGGCGGCCGACGTCGAGATCGAACGCTAACTCTGAAACGCGACGATCGGGGTGCTCGAGGGCTGGTCGGACCCACCGTTGGGTTCAACGGTGATGCCGACCTGGTCGCCGGCGTGCATGGTGCCGTCGAGCACGCGCCAGGCGGGGCCATCGCCGGTCGAGTCGAAGGTTCCAGCCGAGGCTGGGCCGTCACCGTTGATGTACCAGAGCTGATAGTCCTGATCGCTCGGCAGCACGGGCAGGTCGGCCACAAGCACGGCGGAGATTCCGAGCGTGTTCGACCAGACCAGCGTCGCTTCCTGCCCCTCAGCCGTTGTCGTCGCGGCACGCTGAGAGTCATCCGCCGCGTTGATCTGGGCGAGCCCGGCGGCCTGCTGCGACTCAAATTCGTCGTTGTTGAGTGTCTGGCCGAACAAGGATCCGCCGACGAACAGGGCTACCGCCGCCGCAGCGGCCAGCAGGTAGTACAGCGCTGGCCGCTTGAACCAGCGCGCCTTGGCACGCTCGGTCGCCGACGAACGGTGTGGGCTCGACGCATCACCAGAACGGATGCCGGTGACCGGTCCGGACGGCGCCGTTCCCGACGTAACCGGGGAAACGACGGGAGTCGTCTCGGAGACGGCGGTGGCGGCCTCCGTTGTGGCGGGGCCAACAGCGCGCGGCAGTGGCGCAAGTTGCGGGGTCGACGCGAGCATCGACATGAGGTTGGCCTTGAGCGCAGCGGAGGGCTGGACCGGGGCCACGGCGAGGCCGAGGGCCACCGCTGTGTCGTTCAACTCGGCCGTTTCGATGCGCGCCCGTTCTGATTCGGCGAGGTGCGATTCGAACGCGGCCGTGTCGTCGGCGTCGAGGGCGTGCAGGGCGTAGGCGCCGGCCAGGTCGGCCGGGTGCTGCTCGTTGCGGCCGGTCATGATACCACGCCCAATTCGTCGCGCAGGCGGATCAGTCCGTCACGGAGTCGTGTTTTCACGGTACCCAATGGAATGTGGAGTATGTCGGCGACCTCACTGTGACTAAACCCGCCGTAATACGCGAGACTCACAGCCTGGCGCTGCAGCTGAGTCAATCGAGTCATCGCCTTCTCCACCCTTTCATGTTCGATTCGTACTTCAACGGTTTCGGCCACGTGATCGTAGGCAACGGCCAGGTCACGGATTCCGATTTTGGTATCGCGGTCACGGCCAGCCTGCGACGACCGAATTCGATCGACCGCTCGCCGGTGTGCCATGGTGAGGATCCAGGTACTCGCCCCGCCACGCGTGGATTCGTACCGCGATGCCGACTGCCAGATCTCCAGAAAAATCTCCTGGGTCACTTCCTCCGACTGCGCGTGATCGATGAGCAGGCGCTTGACCAGCCCAAGCACCCGCGGGGCGATCTGGTCATACAGCTCTCCGAAGGCCGATTGGTCGCCGAGCGCTACTCGAGCGAGCAGCTCCTCCTTGGTGGCAGGGGCTGCCGATGCAAGATCTCCGACGGAATCAGCAGTCATGAGATCTAGCATGTCAGGTCTCGTCCCGTTCCATGACTAGGGTTCGGTGCGAAGTCGCTAACAGATTGGTATTTGCGGGAATTAAGCTTCGAAACGGATGCCGGATGCCGGTCTCATCACACCCACCGCGTCAACGCAAAAGGCCGGGCCGCAGAGCACCTCTCGGCGCGAGGCCGCTCGAAGCGGCGAATAATGGAACCCGGGATTACTGCGGCCCGACCAGACTCCAGTGTATTCGAGCGAAGCGGCCGTCGTTGAATGTTCGCCGTCGGCGCACAGGGGATTTCGGGTTGCGTGGGCCGGTAGGTCAATCGTCGAGCAATCATCGGGCAATCGTCGGGCAATCGTGATCAGCGAGCCGGCGTGTTGTAGACCGAAAACCGGAGCGACTGCGCGTGAACCCACCGGGCTCACCCTGCGGAAGCAGACCCACGATAGGTCATGGGCCCACTTTCCGGGCCTGGAAAAAAGGGCGGGCTACTCCAGGGAGTCGCGGCGCCAGAGGCGCGCGCAGGCCGCGAACTCGGCGGCGGTCGTGGAGAACCGTAGAGCCCGAGTCGTTAATTCCGAGGAGCGGTGCGGCTCGGTCAGGTCGTGGTCGTCGGCGATGCTCGTCGCCCCTAGTGCGGTGACTCGGCAGTACGCCGCTCCGCGATCAAGCGCGACGGCGAAGTCTCCGGTGAACAGGCCGCGCAGAATCTCGTCGGCGAGCACGATGATCTCGGCCGGACCGGTCGGCACAGCGGCACCCGCGACGAGCGGATCGATCGTGGCGGCAGCATCCGTTCCCCGCTGGTACAGGTACGCGCAGCCCTCGGGATCCTGCCGAATCAGCATACGAACAAGATAGATGCGCCAGAGTGCGCCGGGCAGGCTACGCGGCGTGGCCCGCGACCACAGTTCGGCGACCGCGTCGATGCCGTTTTCGTCGGTGTAGGCGACGAGGCGTTCGACCGTCTCGGGGTCGGGGTTGCTGCGCACCCGGTTGAGCAGGGCCTGCGCGGTTTCGTGTGCGATGCGGCTGATGTTCGCCGGGTCTTCGCCGCCCTGGAACGCCTCGAACTTGTTTCCGGAGAACAAGGTGGGCTTGTGGAAGTTGTCGGCCACGGCGGATTCTCCTCGGTTCTTTCGGCATTTAGACGGCTGGTTTTTGCTGCCCTCAACGCTACCCAGAAAAGCTGAGCGCGAATCCACGGTAGATTAGAACCCACGGGCCTCTAGCTCAGTTGGTAGAGCAAAGGACTTTTAATCCTTGGGTCGTCGGTTCGAGCCCGACGGGGCCCACAATAATCGCGCAGGTGGCGCGGCAGATGCGCACTGAATCCTGTGGATTCGGTGCGCATCTTGTGTTTCAGCGAGCATTATCACCACTCAAGGCGCATGATTTTGGCAAGTTCCGGTGGTGCGCGCTGGGTGCGCAGCGTTTTGCTGACATCGGCGAGAAGCTTGCCGCAATTTGCAGGAGTTATGACCAACCGACGAGGTCAGCGGCTGCCGACGGGTGACTTTCAGAGGTCGTAGCGGTGGCGAATATGGTGACGATCGGGGCTGGCTTGCCAGAATTCGACCTCGGTGGGGTGCAGGGCGTAGAGCTGCCAGTCGGGATTGGCTCGACCATCGGCTCCTGGCCGCTCCTCCCAATCCAAAGCGGATGCCTCAGCCGTCAGCAGTGAAACCGAGCCGACAACGCGCACCTGCCGGCCGAGAGCATGCCAATAGAAGTTCATCGCCGCCTGGGGGTTGGCAGCGAGCTCGCGTCCCTTGCGGGAACCGCGTGTGCTCGCGAATTGCCAAGCCCCGCCGGCAACGTTCTTCAGGATGAGCATGCGCGACGATACCCGACCATCGGTAGTCGTCGTCGCGAGGCTGAAGGCATGGGGCTGTGGTACACCGGCGGCGAGCGCGTGATCAAGCCACTGCAGAAACAGGTCGACCGGGTCGGCCGGTGCGTCGGACGGATCAAAAACGGGCAGTAGGTCGGGAAAGTCTGGCAGGGCGCGCAGTCTGCGCCGCAAGGAGTCGCTCACGCCGCGAGCTTACAGTGCGCGGCCCGGATATCGTCGACGCTCTCGAACGGATCGACCGCCGTCACCGGCTGCCACGGTCACCGCCCAATTGACCGCACGATAGCCTCGGCTGCGCCGACGGCACGCGCAGTTCACACTGCACGAGCAGCGCAAGCTCGCGCAACAGCACCTGGTCGACCTCCGCCAGCGCCCGCGGTCGAGAGTCGAACACGCAGAGCGCACCGATGCGCTCCCCCGATGGCGATTCGATGGGAAACCCGGCATAAAAGCGGATGCGCGGCTCATCCACCACGACCGAGCTGCCACTGAATCTCTCATCGGTTCGCGCGTCCTCGACAACGAGAGCACCGGTCCCCTCAATGGTGCGTGCACAGAAGGAATCGGCGCGCGGAATCTCCGTGGCGGCGAGCCCGACCCGGGCCTTGTGCCACTGACGATCGTGATCGATGACGCTGATGACTGCAGATTCGGTGTCGAAGAGCCGCTGAGCCAGGGCAACCAGTTGGTCGAACCGAGCCTCCGGTGGGGTATCGAGAATGGCCAGGCCATCGACGGCCGCCTGCCGGGCGCGTTCCTGGCTGGCTGCATCCGTTTGACGCGGATCGATGTGCGGCACGATGCCGACACGCGCGGAGTCGAGGCTGTCGGCCAGGGCGCCGGCCAGGAGCACGGCCCAACCGCGGTAGTCGGCTGGGGTGCGGTGCCGGTCGGTTTCAGCTGTCGCCGACGGCGAGAATGGTATGAACGTCGTGCGCGGCGCCCCGGCAGCTAATCGTGCCGTGACCGCGTTGAGGTCGGTGGCTGACCAATCAGCGATGCGCACGAGCGGACGTTGGAAGATGTCGATGCTGTGGATGGGCGGAATCCCGAGCAGAAATATCTGGGTACTGCGTGACGTCTCGCGTTCCAGCTCCTGGAGCAGGGTGGTCAACCGGTCGCGCCACTCGGTGACGCCGGTCAGGTCGAGCGCTTCGTTGAGGCCGAGAACGACAAGGACCGCGTCGAAGCGGCCGAGCCGGCTGTCAGCAAGCGCCGTCAGCGCATTCTCGGCGGTCATGGTGCGGCTGGCCAGGAGGTCGATGTCGACGCCGCGTCCGGTGCGTATCGAGATTTCGCGGGCGAGCGAGCCGGGCAGGGCAAGCTGGTGGCTGAGCACGCCCCAGCCGACCGCGGGACCGCAGCCGAGGATCAAAACGCGGTCGCTGTCGATACCAGGGGCGTGGGCCTGCGGCACGTCGCGCGGGCGAGGCAGGTGGCGGTCCGCCCGTTCGGCAGATGCCGTCCAAACGCGCATCAACGGACGAAGGGCCCACCGGACGAGGTCGTGCATTCGCGCCTTTCGGGACAGGAGAAGAACCCATTCTGTCCCGAATGGGTAAAACCTACGTATCGAGTCGCCGATTATCAGCCAATTAGTGGTCTCAGAGCAGGGCTGACACCGCGTGGGCGAGCGTAAAAATGGTCAGGCCGGCGAGGGCACCGACGACGGTTCCGTTGATGCGAATGAATTGCAAGTCGCGGCCGACCTGCAATTCGATCTTCGCGGCAGTCTCGGCGGCGGGCCAGCGCTCCACTGTTTCGGTGATGACTTCGGCGATCTCATGGCGATAGTTGGCCACGACATAACTGGCCGTGTCGGCGAGCCAGCGGTCGATGCGGGCGCCGAGCGCGGCGTCCGTTGTCAGTCGTCGGCCGACGTCTTCGAGCGTCGAACAGATGCCGGCCCGCAGCGCGCTGGCCGGGTTCTGGAGTGCCTCGCTGAGTGAGGCCTTGACCGTCGCCCAGGTGTCGCCGGCGAACTCGCGTAATTTGGCGTTGTCGAGCACCTCTGCCTTTCGCATTTCAACCCGGTTGATCATGGCCGGCTCGTGTTGCAGGTCGTGCATGACCTCGCTGAGATAGTCATCGAGGGCTTTTCGAACCGGATGCTGCCGGTTCTGTCGGGCGGACGCAACGAAGGCGAGCACCTCGCGGTAGGCCTTGTCGTCGACGAGTTTGTCGACGAATCCGGGCAGCCAGGTGGGCAGCCGCTGCGACACCACGCGGCCAAACGCCTCGGGGTGGGCGCGCAGCCAGCGGTCAGCGCGGTCGAGGAGCAGGTCGACGGCCGCGTGCTGCTGTCCGCCGGTGATGAGGCGTTCGCCCACCCGTCCAAGACTCGGGCCCCACTCGGGCTTGACCAAATGTTCACGGGCGACGGACTCGATGAGGCTCTTGATGGCATCGTCGCTTAGCAGGTCGAGCACGCCCTGGCCGGCGACGGCAAGTTCGTCGGTGAGCTTTTCGGCGTTTTTCTCCTCACTGAGCCACGCGCCGAGGCGTCGGGAAGGCTGCACGGACTCGAGCTTGCCGCGGATGACCGCCTCGGAGAGAAAATTGATCTCGACGAACTCTCCGAGGCTCGCACCGATCTCGTCCTTGCGGTTGGCGATGATGTTGGTGTGCGGGATGCGCAGGCCGAAGGGGTAGCGAAACAGAGCGGTGACGGCGAACCAGTCGGCGATGGCGCCCACCATGCCGCCCTCGGCCGCGGCGCGCACGTATTCGAGCCAGGGGTAGCGATTCTGCAGGGCGAACGAGACGGTGAAGATGAGAGCCATGAGCACGAACAGTCCGCCGGCGAGCTGCTTCATGCTGGTGAGCGCGGTGCGGCGGGCGGTGTCCTGGGGGGATTCGACGGGTGGTGCCGTTTCGATCTGGGCCATGGGTCAAGCCTGCCCGATTGTGCGGTGCGGTGCGCGCACATTGATTCGTATTCCGCTCAGATCGGATACTCTGTGGGGGTATGCGCTTTCAACAATGACGACGTGATGATTGCGCGATTGATGATTCCGCACCACGAGGGCGAGCTCGCGCTGGCCGAGGCGATCGTGAGTTCACAGAAGGCCCAAATCGCTGTTATGAACGACCTGCTCGCGACGGACTAGTCGTTTCATCGGGTTTCGACTGCCGGGCGATCGCGTGCCAGCCGGGTGCGCAAACCCGTTTAAAGGTATACCCTTAGGGGGTATTAGGCTACTTAGTATCGAGGAAAAAATGACCCAGCCCCAGATGAACCACAGCACACCCAGCAGCGCCGATCACGCGAACATGGAGCATGGCGCTGTGAAGCAGGGCGCGAAAGAGCCGGGCCATCAGGACCACGGTGCCATGAACCACGCGGGCCACGGCGACCACGTCGGGCAGTTTCGGCGCTTGTTCTGGACTATGCTCATCATCGCAATACCCGTCGTGGCGTTCAGCCACATGTTTTCGATGTTCGTCGGCTACTCATTGCCGGATTTCGTGGGCATCGGCTGGATCTCCCCCGTGCTGGGCACCGTCATGTACGTCTGGGGCGGGCGGCCGTTTCTGACCGGGGCTGTATCCGAGCTGAAGACTCGCAAGCCCGGCATGATGCTGCTGATCGCCCTCGCGATCACGGTCGCGTTTCTCGCGTCCTGGGGCGCGAGCCTCGGCTTCATCGATGCCGAGCTCGACTTCTGGTGGGAACTCGCCCTGCTGATCGTGATTATGCTGCTCGGCCACTGGATCGAGATGCGTTCGCTCGCGCAAACGTCTACGGCCCTAGAATCACTCGCTGCGCTGCTGCCCGATGAGGCCGAGCGGGTCGAGGGCGAGAACGTCGTCGTCGTCTCGCCCAGCGACTTGGCGCTCGGCGACCTCGTCGTGGTGCGCCCCGGTGGGCGTGTTCCGGCCGACGGGCAGGTCACCGAGGGCACGGCCGATGTCGACGAATCCATGATCACCGGCGAATCACGGCCGGTGCAGCGCGGTGTCGGCGATCAGGTCGTTGCGGGCACGGTCGCTACCGATTCCGCCCTGCGGGTGCGCATCACTGCGGTCGGCGATGACACGGCCCTGGCCGGAATTCAGCGGCTCGTCACCGAAGCGCAGTCGTCGTCATCACGAGCGCAGCGCATCGCCGACCGCGCGGCCGGCTGGCTGTTCTGGTTCGCGCTCGGCGCCGGCGTCGTGACCGCGATCGTCTGGACGCTGCTCGGCCAGCCGCAGATTGCCGTGGTACGCACCATCACCGTGCTCGTGATCGCCTGCCCGCACGCTCTCGGGCTGGCCATTCCGCTTGTGGTGTCGATCGCCACCGAACGCGCAGCGAAGGGCGGCGTGCTGATCAAGGACCGCCTCGCCCTGGAGAGCATGCGCCAGGTCACCTCGGTGCTCTTCGACAAAACCGGCACGCTCACCAAGGGAGAGCCCACGGTCAGCCACATCGCCGTTCGTGAAGCGGATGCCACGGCACCCGCTGGCTCCGCTTCGGCCGATCCGAATTTGACCAGCGACGAGGTGCTCGCCTGGGCGGCCGCAGTAGAAGGTGACAGTGAGCATCCGCTTGCCCGCGCCATTGTGACAGCCGCGCGCACCCGCGGGCTGACCGTGCCGCGTGCGAGCGAGTTTCAGACTGCCGCGGCGGTCGGCGTGACCGGCCTGGTCGACGGGCGTCGGATCAGTGTAGGCGGGCCAAACCTGCTCGATGAGCACGGGGCGGCGGCGCTCGCCGAGACCGAGGCGTGGCAGAGTCAGGGTGCGATCATTCTGCACGTGCTACGGGACGGTGAAGTCATCGGTGCGATCGGCCTCGCCGACGAGATTCGCGAGGAGTCACGGCAAGCCGTTGATGCCCTGCACCGGCAGGGCATCGAGGTCGTCATGATCACCGGCGATGCCGAGGCGGTGGCCCAGTCGGTGGCCGCTGAGCTCGGAATCGAACGGGTGTTCGCGGGCGTACACCCGGAGGACAAGGCGCGCAAGGTCGCCGAGTTGCAACACGAGGGCCGCCGCGTGGCGATGGTCGGCGACGGCGTCAACGACGCTCCAGCGCTCGCTCAGGCCGATGTCGGTATCGCGATCGGTGCCGGCACCGACGTGGCGATCGCGTCGGCTGGCGTCATTCTGGCGAGCGACGATCCGCGCTCGGTGCTCTCGGTGATCGAGCTGTCACGGGCGAGCTACCGCAAGATGAAACAGAACTTGTGGTGGGCGGCGGGCTACAATCTGCTGTCCGTTCCCCTCGCCGCCGGAGTTCTCGCGCCGATCGGGTTCGTGCTGCCGATGGAGATCGGCGCGCTGCTCATGTCGGTGTCCACCGTCGTCGTCGCGCTCAACGCGCAGCTGCTGCGTCGCCTCGACCTACGCCCAGAGTCGAGCGTGCGCAACCACTAGGCGACCGGGTGGGACGGTGGTCTGGCGGTCTTGACCAGCGGATGGTCGTGGCCGGCGCATCTACTCGCGGAACTGTGAGCATCGAGCGCCGAGGAGTGAGTTTCGGGCCGATTCGAACCAGAAACGGGTCGAAACTCACTCCTCGGCGAGCGACTCGGGCACTCGAACCAGAAGTCGCGCTAGCCTGAAATCATTCGGTGACCAGCCTCGATGCGCTGGCCCCAGAAGGTTCCCGCAATGATGAGAATCGCCCCGATAGCGCCCACCAGGCCGAGCGTTTCACTGCCGAGCGATACTCCCACGAGCACGGCCCAGATCGGTTCGGTGCCCATGAGCAGGCTGGCCCTGGCCGCCGAGGTGCGGCGAATCGCCCACATCTGGGCCAGAAACGCGAACACGCTGCAGGCCAGGCCCAGGTAGAGCACGCCGATCCAGGCGGCTACATCGAAGGACGCAATCGCCGCGACCAGTCCGGGAACGTCGAATGCCGTGAACACGACCGCGCCAACGAGCGCCTGCAGCAGGGTAAGTGTGATGGTGCTGTCGCTGCGGCCGCGGGTGAGGTGACCCATCATGGTCACGTGCAGGGATCGCACGAGTGCCGCCGCGAAAATGAGCAGGTCGCCCACATTCGGCTCGGCGAATCCGTTGCCCGAGACCAGCAGGGCGACGCCGACGACCGCGAGCACCGCGGCCACAAAGAACGGGCGCGGCAGCCAGCGCCGGGCCGCAACCGACTCCAGCACCGGTGTGACGATGATGGTGAGGCTGATGATGAGCCCGGCATTCGTGGCGGAGGTGAACGCGACACCCTGGGTTTCCAGCCAGAGAATGCTCGCCTGCGTCACCCCGAGGAGCAGCCCGAGCCCGAGCGCTCGCCGCGTTGGAAGCCGTTCGCGCCGCACGACCCAGACGATCAGCAGAGCCAGGGCCGCCACCAGAAACCGCAGGGCGAGCACGGCCGACACGCTCGCCTGCTCGGTGAGCACCTTCGCGCTCAGATAGCTGCCACCCCAGACCGCGGCCACGAGCAGCAGCACGAGGTCGACGCGGTAGCGCCCAAGAGCGTGCGGCAGCAGCGTGCGTCGGTTCAAGACTGTGATCATGAGGCGGTGCTGCTCGGGGGCATCCGAGTTAGGCCGACAGGTCAAACCCGGCATGACGGATGCCCCAGCGCACTATCCACTGCTCCCCCGGCGCCAGCCAGTGCAGGCCCGCACCGGAATTGAAGGCATCGGCGGGCGCCGTCATGGGTTCGAGGGCGATAGCCTGGCCGCGGATCGGATCAGCATCGACGGTGCTCACCGGAAAGATCCGCGGCGTGAATACTTGGACGTAACGCATGTTCTCGTCGCCCCAGAGGGTGACGCTCCGGCCATCCGCTGCGGTGACGGTGTGTTCGCCGGAGCCGCCGACCCGGCCAAAGCCATCATCGAGGTCGAGCTCGCCGACCGTGACACCCGCGCGCAGGTCAAACCGGGTGTCATCGACAGGGGTCTCGCCAGTCGGGTTGAGGCGGTCGTCGACGTCGAGGTGGGTCGCGGCATCCACTCGCACGACGAGATCACCGGTCGGCACGTCGCCAATTTTTAGATACGGATGCGCCCCCACGGCCACCGGCGCCGCCTCGGTGCCGACGTTCTGCAGCCGGTGCGTCACGTTGAGTCCGTCGGCGTTGAGGGTGTAGGTCACATCGGTCTCGAGGTGAAACGGATAGCCGGACTGGGGGAAGACAGTCGCACCGAGCGTTACGGAGTCGCTCTGCCGGGACACCTCCCGATACGGCGTAAAGCGCAGCAGCCCATGGATGGCGTTCTGCCGGGCCGGCTCGGTGAGCGCGAGCTGACGGGTCACACCACCCTGGGTCCACTGGCCGTCGCGAATGCGGTTGGGCCAAGGCACCAGCACGATTCCCGCACCCATCGGCGGTTGTGACGTTTCAGCAAAGGTCTCGACCAGGTCTATGCCGTTCACGGCATATGCCCGCAGGCCGGCCGCCACCTCGGTCACGACCGCCCGCGCCGTGCCGCTCGGTGTCTGCAAGGTCAGGTCGTACTGGATTCCAGTGGGTGCGCACATTCGTTCAGACTACGGCCTGCGTATTCGGCGTGGTTTCCGGGAGCAAAACAGTGAGTCCGCCCTCGCGCAATTTATCCAGCGCTTCCCCGTCGGCCGTGGCATCGGTGATCAGGGTGTGGAAGGCGCTCAGCGGGCCGACCCGACCGAGGTGCACCTGGCCGAGCTTGGAACGATCAGCCACGACGATCACCCGCTCCGCCGCGGTGAGCATGAGCGCCTTAACCCCCGCCTCGGGGAGGTTGATGTTGGTCACGCCACCGGCCAAATCGACGCCGTTGCAACCGATAAAGGCCAGGTCGGCATGAACCTGGCTCAGCACCAGGCCGGCGAGCGGATCGACCAGGGAGTGTTGCAGCGGCCGCAGCGACCCGCCGGTAACGATCACGGTGAAGCGGGGGATAGCTTTTTCCAGTTCGAGGGCGATGCTGAGCCCGCTGGTGATGATGACGACGTCGTGGAGGTCGGACCTGGCACAGAGAGCGCGCGCGATCGCGTGGGTTGTCGTTCCTACGTCCAGAATCACGCTCTGGCCGCTCTGCACGAGTTTCGCCGCGACCTCGGCGATCTGCTGTTTAGGAACGACGGATGCTTCCAGCGCTTCTTCGAAGGAGTGCTCACGTTCCACCCCAAGCCCGTCACCCGGGGAATGCGCCGGCACCGCCCCGCCGTGCACGCGCCGCACGGCGCCCTGCCGCTCGAGGGCGTCGAGGTCGGCCCTGGCGGTCACTCCCGAAATGCCGAAAGCACTGCGTAGTTCGCTCACCCGCACAAAACCGCGTTCGTCGACGAGGCGTTGCGCTCGCTCACGGCGCAGATGAGCGGGCAGTGGATCGGGGAGCGGATCGGGGAGCGGATCGGGGAGCGGGCTGCGCACGTTCATTTAATCAGTATCGCTTCTTTTCTTTTACTTATCAATAAGTAAATAACTGGTTTCGTTTGGGCAAATTTGCTATCGTGGCACTGCTATGACGAATCCAGACCGCCCTCATTTTGTTGCCGACGAGACCATCGCAAGGCAGTCCAGCACCCTCACCGACGGTCGCGATCTGGTCTATTTCGATGACCCCGACACCACGCTGCCACCCGAACGGGCCGTCGATCTGCGGGCGCCCACCGAGCGCGCGGCGACCGCGACCATGCGTCAGGACCCGCTCACCGGCGAGTGGGTCTCCATCGCCGCCAACCGCCAAAACCGCGTGTTCCTGCCACCAGCGACGCGAGACCCGCTGGCACCGCAATCCCCCGGCAATGCCTCCGAGATTCCGAGCAATTACGACGTGGCCGTGTTCGAGAACAAGTCTCCGTCCTTTGGTCCGCTGCTGGCGGAGGCTCCCATCGATCTGGCCGATCTCGACCGCATCGGCATCGGTCGCACGCGACAGTCCGTTGGCCGTTGCGAGGTCGTCTGCTTCAGCCCCGAGAATGAAGGATCCTTCGCGAGCCTGTCGGTGACTCGAGCACGCACCGTCATCGAGGCCTGGGCCGAACGCACCCACGTGCTGTCGCAGCTGCCGGGCATTGAACAAGTGTTCCCGTTTGAGAATAGAGGCGAACAGATCGGGGTGACCCTGCGGCATCCGCACGGTCAGATCTACTCGTATCCCTATATCACCCCCAGAACGCAGCGTCTCGCCGACTCACTCGAGCGTTATGGCCCCACCCTGTTCGCTGACATTCTGGCGAGCGAACAAGCCAGCGACCGGGTGATTCTTCGCGGCGAACACTGGACCGCGTTCGTGCCGTTCGCCGCTCGCTGGCCCATTGAAGTGCATATGCTTCCGCACCGCCAGGTACCCGACTTTGCCGAAACCACCCTCGCCGAACGCGACGAGCTGGCCGTGTTGTACCGTCGGCTGCTGCGCGGCATCGACGCGATCTACTCGACCCCGACTCCTTATATCGCCGCCTGGCATCAGGCCCCTGTGCGGGCGCATCGGGCGGACATCCGTCTGATGCTGCAGCTGACCAGTCCGAGGCGCGCCGAAGACAAGCTCAAGTTTCTGGCTGGCTCGGAGGCAGCGATGGGTGCCTGGATCGGCGATGTCACTCCAGAGGATGCCGCCACCACGATTCGCGCGGCCGTTGCGCGCGCCGCCGAAGCGGACTCAGTCGCCGTTTCAGCGGGGACACCGTCGTGACCGCGGCCGTCAACGCCCTGGATCGCGCGGCCGAGAAAGGCTTCGCCAGTCGCTTCGATCGCCCAGCGACGGGCCTGTGGTCGGCGCCCGGTCGAGTGAATCTGATCGGCGAGCACACCGATTACAACGACGGTTTCGTGCTGCCGCTCGCCATCGACCGGCGCACCATCGTTGCCCTGGCGACGAGGACCGACCGGGTCATTCGGGTGGCCAGTTCCTTCGCCGACGAGACCGTCGAGGTTTCCCTCGACGAGTTGATTCCCGAGAACCTCAACGGCTGGTCGGCTTACCCGCTCGGTGTGGCCTGGGCGCTGGGGCAGTTCGGAGCCGACCTCGCGGTCGTGGCGGGGTTCGATGTCTATGTGGACTCCGAGGTGCCGGTCGGGGCCGGACTTTCCTCATCGGCCGCGCTCGAATGCTCTGTCGCGGTAGCCCTCAACGATGTTTGGGGACTGAACCTCGATCGGCCGACCCTGGCCCGGGTCGGGCAGCTCGCGGAAAACCGGGTCGTGGGCGCCCCAACCGGCATCATGGACCAGTCGGCGTCGCTGCTGGGCCAGGTCGACGCGGCCGTGTTTCTAGACTGCCGCAGCCTCGCGGCCGAGGTGATCTCGCTCGGGCTCAACCCGGCCGGCCTGGAGCTGCTGATCATCGACACAAAGGTCAGCCACTCGCACGCAACGGGCGGTTACGCCGCGCGCCGCGCATCCTGTGAGTCCGGCGCCCGCATCATGGGGGTGCCCGCCCTGCGCGACCTCAGCGTCGATGATCTTCCCCGAGCGGAGGCGCTGCTCGACGACGAAACTTTTCGCCGGGTGCGCCACATCGTCACCGAGAATCAGCGCGTACTCGACACCGTGCAAACCCTGCGCGTGAGCGGATGCGCCGCAATCGGTGACCTGCTCGATGCCTCGCACCTGTCGATGCGCGACGACTTCGAGATTTCAGCGCCTGAGCTCGATCTCGCCGTGGTCACCGCACGCGCGGCCGGCGCGATCGGTGCGCGCATGACCGGTGGTGGTTTCGGCGGCGCGGCCATCGCCCTGACCCCGACCGAACTCGTGCCGGCCGTGCAAGCCGCCGTTCTCGCCGCCTTCACCACCCACGGCTTTGCATCCCCCGACCTGTTCGTGGTGCATGCTGCCGATGGGGCCGCCCGCGACGGAAGTCCGCTCAACTAGCGGAACGAACGCGGCGCTCCCGGGGCGCCGCGCTGCTGTCGCGCACCACCAGTTCCGGCTGGATGACCGGGATCAGCTCCGCGGGCTCGCCAGCCATCAGCCGAAGCACGCGCTCTACCGCCAGCCGGCCGACCTCGTTGAAGTCGAGCCGAACGGTCGTAAGGCTAGGTTGAAAATAGCGGGCCTCACTCATATCGTCGAAGCCGACGACGCTCACGTCGCCGGGCACGTCGATCCCTCGTTCGGTGAGGGCTTTGATGACACCGAGCGCCATCGCGTCGTTGGCCACCAGGACCGCGGTGATCGTGGGATCCTCGGCAATGGCTATCCCAGCCCGGTAGCCGGAATCGGCCGTCCAATCCTCGGTGCGGAACTCGGGATTGACCGTTCGATGGCGCAGCGCGAGTTCGGACAGCCATCCGGCGCGCCGTGCCTCCGAAGCCATCCAGCCGGGTGGCCCGCCAACGTGCCAGACCGTGTCGTGCCCCAGATCGAGCAGGTGCCGGGTAGCCAGCTGTGCGCCCAGCGCATCGTCCATCGACACCGCCGTCGAACTCGCGGGTGAACCCTGCTCGAATCGCACGATCGCTACCTCAGGTTCCAGCCCCCGCAACACCGGGGCGGCGGCCGTCATCGGCGCGAGCACGATGATCCCGTCCACCGCATCGGCGACGAGCGTGTCGAGCGCGGTACGAATGCCGGCCGAGTCGACCCGGGGAATGGTCACCAGGCTGGTCGCATAGCCGTTGCGCCGCGCCTCCTCGGCAATACCGAAGAGCACCAGGGCGGAACCGTGGACCGGAAGGGAATGGGAGACCACGCCTAAATTCATGGATCGGTTCGTGGCAAGGGCGCGTGCGGCCCAATTGCGGTTGTACCGCAACTGCGCAATGGCCCGTTCGACCCGTTCTCGCACTTCGGCGCCGACGTTGCTGTGTCCGTTGACGACCCGGGAGACGGTTTGTTGTGACACCCCGGCGAGTTTCGCAACGTCGGTCATGCGCACGCTCTGGCCGCGCGGCCGAGGCTCCCTGGCCATGCGACTCCTCTCGTCCGAGGTGACAACCCCGATCACTCCATGTTAGCGCACCATAAATGGTGACATAAGGGCCCGAAAACCAAGCCGAACAGTCATCAGACTGGTTTCCAATCAGTGCAACCCGGGCAGAAATTGCTAATAAACAAGAAGCAGTAGTGCGCTAACATTTAGTCATCGTGATCGGTCATCGACAGCGAGTATCTCGCAAACGTGACCCGTCGCATCCGCATGCCGCCAAGGGAGTCGATCAGTGAGCACGACCGCAGAGCAATCGCGCGCAGACCAACCAGCCGGGACCGAGTCCTACGTCATCGGCATCGATTACGGAACACTGTCCGGCCGCGCGGTCGTCGTGCGAGTCTCGGACGGTGCCGAACTCGGCTCGGCCGTGCTCGACTATCCTCACGCGGTCATGGACACCACCCTCGCGACCACGGGCACGAAGCTGCCCCCGGAGTGGGCCCTGCAGGTTCCGCAGGACTATGTCGCCGTGCTGAAGAGCGCCGTTCCGGCTGCGGTCGTCAGTGCGGGAATCGACCCGGCCCGGGTCATCGGCATCGGCACCGACTTCACCGCCTGCACGATGGTACCGGTTATCGCCGACGGCACCCCACTCAACGAACTGCCGGAGTACGCCGACCGACCGCACGCCTACGTCAAGCTGTGGAAGCACCATTCTGCGCAGTCTCAGGCCGACCGCATCAACGATCTCGCTTTCGAGCGCGACGAAAGCTGGCTGCCCCGCTACGGTGGGCTCATTTCCAGCGAATGGGAATTCGCTAAGGGATTGCAGCTGCTCGAGGAAGATCCTGAGTTGTACGAGCGCATGGACCACTGGGTCGAGGCCGCCGACTGGATCGTCTGGCAGCTCACCGGCCGGTATGTGCGCAACGCCTGCACCGCCGGCTACAAGGGAATCCTGCAGGACGGCGAGTACCCGAGTGAGGAGTTTCTCCGGGCGCTCAATCCGGCCTTTTCACGGTTCGCTCTCGACAAGGTGACCTATGAGATCGGCCAACTGGGAGCATCCGCCGGCACCCTCACGGCCGAAGCGGCGGCCTGGACAGGACTGCCCGAGGGTATCCACGTCAGCGTCGGCAACGTCGATGCGCACGTCACGGCACCGGCCGCGCGCGCCGTGAACCCGGGCCAAATGGTGGCCATCATGGGCACAAGCACCTGCCACGTCATGAATTCGGATCGACTCGCCGAGGTACCCGGCATGTGCGGCGTCGTTGACGGTGGCATCGTCTCCGGGCTGTACGGCTACGAAGCCGGCCAGTCCGGCGTGGGCGACATCTTCGCCTGGTACGTCAACAATCAGGTTCCCGAACGGTACTTTGCCGCGGCGGAGGCTGCAGGCCTGAGCGTGCACCAGCATCTGACCGAACTGATCAAGGACCAGCCGGTCGGCGGGCACGGCCTGATCGCCCTCGACTGGCACAGCGGCAACCGTTCGGTACTCGTGGACCATGAACTCTCCGGGCTCGTGCTCGGCACGACCCTCACCACCCGCCCGGAGGAGATCTACCGCGCCCTGCTCGAAGCCACGGCGTTTGGCGCCCGCACCATCGTGGAAACCTTCAACGCCAGCGGAGTGCCGGTGACCGAGTTCATCGTGGCCGGCGGACTGCTCAAGAATGCGTTCCTGATGCAGACCTACAGTGACATTCTGCGGATGCCCATCTCCACGATTGACAGCGAGCAGGGGCCTGCACTCGGCTCCGCCATCCACGCCGCCGTGGCCGCCGGCGCGTATCCGGACGTGCGCGCCGCGGGAGAGGCCATGGGCAAGCTCAACCAGAACGTGTACACGCCCAATGCCGAGTCGGCCACGGCCTACGACCAGCTCTTCGCCGAGTATTCCCTGCTGCACGACTATTTCGGCCGCGGGGCAAACGACGTCATGCACCGGCTCAAGGCGCTCAAACGCGATGCCGGCGCGGCGGCGTGACCACCAGCTACCCCGCCGCGATCACCTCACACTTCAACCGTTAGCACCTCAAGGAGCACTCGACCAATGCCTTCTCTCACTACGAACCTCGACCATGTAGAAGTCTGGTTTCTCACTGGAAGCCAGAACCTCTATGGCGAACAGACGCTGCGACAGGTCGCCGACCAGTCCAAGGCCATCGCCGATGCACTCGGCGCGAGCAGCAACATCCCGGTGAAAATCGTCTGGAAGCCGGTTCTCAAGGACTCCGAATCGATCCGCCGGGCGGCGCTCGACGCGAACTCCGACGACTCGGTGATCGGCTTGATCGCCTGGATGCACACCTTCTCGCCCGCGAAGATGTGGATCTCCGGGCTCGACGCTCTGACCAAACCGCTGCTGCACCTGCACACTCAGGCCAACGTCGAGCTGCCCTGGAGCGAGATCGACTTCGACTTCATGAACCTCAACCAAGCCGCCCACGGCGACCGTGAGTTCGGCTACATCCAGACCCGGCTCGGGGTATCCCGCAAGACCGTCGTTGGCCACGTCTCCAACCCGGCCGTGACTCGTACCATCGGTACCTGGACCCGCGCTGCCGCCGGTTGGGCTACGAGCCGCAGCATGAAACTCGCCCGCTTCGGCGACAACATGCGTTACGTCGCCGTCACCGAGGGTGACAAGACCGAGGCCGAATTGCGCTTCGGCGTGCAGGTGAACACCTGGCCGGTCAATGAGCTCGCGGAGGCCGTGCACGCAGCGACGGATGCCGAGATCACCGCCCTGATCGCCGAATACGAAGAGCGCTACGACGTCGTTCCCGAATTGCAAACCGGCGGCGAACGGCACGAGTCGCTCCGCTACGGCGCCGCGATCGAGATCGGGCTCAAATCCTTTCTCGAGGCCGGCGGCTTCAGCGCTTTCACCACGAGCTTCGAAGACCTCGGCGCGCTCCGCCAGCTGCCCGGTCTCGCCGTGCAACGACTGATGGAGCAGGGCTACGGCTTCGCCGGGGAGGGCGACTGGAAGACGGCCATCCTCGTGCGGGTAGCCAACGTGATGGGCGCCGGTCTTCCCGGCGGCGCGAGCCTCATGGAGGACTACACCTACGACCTCACTCCCGGGGCCGAACTCATCCTCGGCGCCCACATGCTGGAAGTCAACCCGGCGTTGTCGGCCGAGAAGCCGACCCTCGAGATCCATCCGCTCGGCATCGGTGGCCGCGAGGACCCCGTGCGCCTCGTCTTCAACGCTGCCCCCGGCCCCGCAGTCGTCGTCGCGATGAGCGACATGCGCGACCGATTCCGACTCATCGCGAACCTCGTCGAGGTCGTCGCTCCCACCGAGGCACTCCCGAAACTCCCGGTCGGCCGCGCCGTCTGGCGTCCGGAACCCGACTTCGCCACCTCAGCCGCAGCTTGGCTGACCGCCGGCGCCGCCCACCACACCGTCATGTCGACGGCCGTCGGCATCGAGGCCTTCCAGGACTTCGCCGAGATCGCGCGCACGGAGCTCCTCGTGATCGACAAGTCGACCACCCTGCGCGACTTCATCCGCGAGGTGCGATGGAACCAGGCCTACTACCGGCTGGCGCAGGGCATCTGATCCCACTGGCCGAGTTCGGTCTCGAACTCGGCCGCCTGCTCACCACAGGGGCTCGCCGCACCTTGCTGGCCCGCCGCCTCGGTGCCTCCCTCCCCCGGGCTAGGCTGGCGCGTATGACTGCTGAGTGCGCCGCCCGAATCATCGTCCTGCCCAACACGCCTGCCCCGAGCATCGCCGAGAGCGCATTCGTCGCTCCCGGCGCGGTGATCGTGGGTAATGTCACCCTCGCCGGCCGAGCCAGCGTCTGGTACAACTCCGTGCTGCGCGCCGAACTCGAGCCGATCACGATCGGGGCCGGCTCAAACCTGCAGGACAACGTCTCCTGCCACGTCGACACCGACTTTCCGCTCACCCTCGGCACCGGCGTCTCGGTCGGTCACGGCGCCGTGTTGCACGGCTGCACGATCGAAGACAACGTGCTGGTGGGCATGGCCGCGACCATTCTGAACGGCGCCATCATCGGCACTGGATCCCTCGTCGCTGCCGGTGCCGTCGTGCTCGGCGGCACCATAGTGCCGCCCGGATCCCTCGTGGCCGGCGTTCCCGCCAAGGTTCGACGCCCGCTCACCGACGACGAGATCGACAGCATCCGTCACAATGCACAGAACTATCTGGAGCACACCGAGCTGCACCGTTCCGCCCTCGCCCAGCCGTAGCGCCACTGGGACCACTGGAAGCGCTGGAAGCGCTGGATATTTAACCGGCTGAGCTTCGCATTCCGGTGGCTAATTCAGGAAATCTGCGGCTGTACCGCGCCCCGCGCCCGAATTCGTGCGGGTGGAGTCACTCGGGTGCCGGTGATTTCCTGAATACGCCACGGGATCCCGTGGAGTCACCGCGCTTCGGACCGTTCAAGCGGACTGGAACCATCCAGCTAGCGGTGGTCTCGTTCATAACTGCAGAGATTCCTGTGCGGAACCGGCGAGAACGCCTATTTTCGGGCCATCCGTCGAAAATCTCCGTCGATAGAGCCGCCGCTACGCCAGCAGCGACTGCTCGGCGGCCTTGACCACGTTCGACAGCAGCATGGCGCGGGTCATCGGTCCGACGCCGCGCGGGTTCGGCGACAGGTGCCCGGCGACGACGGCAACATCGGGATGCACGTCGCCGGTCAGCCGGCCCTTGCCGGTGAGCGGGTCCTGCACGCGGGTGATCCCCACGTCGAGCACTGCGGCGCCCGGCTTGATCCAGTCGGCCTGAATCAGGTGCGGCACGCCAACGGCGGCCACGACGATATCGGCACGGCGTACCTCATCGGCGAGGTCGACCGTACGCGAGTGGGTCAGGGTGACCGTCGCGTCGAGGCCCTTGCGGGTGAACAGCAGGCCAAGCGGTCGACCGACGGTCAGGCCACGGCCCACCACGACGACCTTCTGACCCACGATCGGCACGTCGTAGCGTCGCAGCAGTTCGACGATGCCGGCCGGAGTGCACGGCAGCGGGGAGCGTAGCTCGCCCTCAATACCGAGCACGAGGCGGCCCAGGTTGGTCGGGTGCAGCCCGTCGGCGTCCTTGGCAGGGTCGATCAGTTCGAGCATGGCGTTCTCGTTGTGACCCACCGGAAGCGGCAGCTGAATGATGTAGCCGGTCACTTCGCGGCTGTTGTTGAGATCCTTGATGGCGGCACGCACGTCGGCGCTGGTCGCCGAGCCCGGCAGGTCGATGCGAATCGATTCGATACCGACCTCGGCGCAGTCGCTGTGCTTGCCGGCGACATAGGTCTGTGAGCCGGGGTCGTTGCCGACGAGCAGGGTGGCGAGTCCGGGCACGATACCGTGCGCGCGCAGGTCCACGATGCGATCGCGAAGCTCAGCCTTGATGTCGGATGCGGTCTTGACTCCGTCGAGTGTGATTGCCGTCATTCTGGTTCCCTACTGTTGTGGTTCAGGTCAGTGCTATCGTCCAGGTCACTCGGTCGGGGCTCGGCCCGGAGCGCAGGCCAGTTATAACGCGGGCCCAGATCACGGGCTTCAAACCAAGGTGCGGCAGAAGTAGATCGCACAGTTCACTCGCAGGCAAGCACGAGAAGGCGGATGCTGCCGGCCAGACCGGCCAGCAGCATCCGTTCTCGAAAGAGCTACTGCTCCAGCCCGGAGTACAGCGGGAACGCCTGCGTGAGCACGCTGACGCGGGTGCGGAGCGCTGTAATGTCGGCGCCGGGCTTGAGGGCCGCGGCGATGACATCGGCAACCTCGGTGAACTCGGCATCTCCGAATCCGCGGGTGGCCAGGGCCGGCGTACCGATACGCAGGCCCGAAGTGACCATCGGCGGGCGCGGGTCGAACGGAACTGAGTTGCGGTTCACCGTAATGCCCACCTCGTGCAGGGCATCCTCGGCCTGCTGGCCGTTAATCTCGGAGTGGCGCAGGTCGGCGAGCACGAGGTGCACGTCGGTTCCGCCGGTGAGTACATCGATGCCGTGCTCACGCGAGTCGTCAGCGGTCAGGCGTTCGGCGAGGATTCGGGCACCGCGCAGGGTGCGCTCCTGACGTTCCTTGAACTCGGGCTCGGCAGCGAGCTTGAACGCAGTCGCCTTGGCGGCGATTACGTGCATGAGCGGGCCGCCCTGCTGGCCGGGGAACACGTTGGAATTGAGCTTTTTGGCCAGGGTCATATCCCGCGAGAGGATGAAGCCCGAGCGCGGGCCGGCGAGGGTCTTGTGCACGGTGCTCGACACGACGTCGGCGTAGGGCACTGGCGAGGGGTGCAGGCCGGCGGCGACGAGTCCGGCGAAGTGGGCCATGTCCACCCAGAGCAGCGCACCGACCTCGTCGGCGATGGCGCGGAAGGCCTCAAAGTCGAGGTGACGCGGGTAGGCCGACCAGCCGGCGATGATGACCTTCGGCTTGTGCTCGATGGCTGTGTCGCGCACGACGTTCATGTCGACGCGGAAGGTCTCCGGGTCAACGCCGTACGCCACCGGGTTGTACAGCTTGCCCGAGAAGTTGAGCTTCATGCCGTGGGTGAGGTGGCCGCCGTGGGACAGCTCGAGGCCGAGGATGGTGTCACCGGGGGTGGCGATGGCCGAGAGGACCGCGGCGTTCGCGGTAGCACCGGAGTGCGGCTGCACGTTCGCGTAGGCGGCTCCGAACAGGCTCTTTGCCCGGTCGATGGCGAGCTGCTCGGCGACGTCGACATACTCGCAACCGCCGTAGTATCGGCGCCCCGGGTAGCCTTCGGCGTACTTGTTGGTGAGCACGGAACCCTGCGACTGCAGCACTGCGCGCGGAACGAAGTTCTCGCTCGCGATCATTTCGAGGTAGTCGCGCTGGCGGCCGAGCTCCTGCTCGAGCACGGCGGCGATCTCGGGGTCAACGACCGAGAGCGGTTCGTTGAAAGTCGACTGCACTGCGTAATTTGACTGCATAGTGGTGGCGGAATCAGGCACGGAGTTCTCCTCTTATATGGATGTTGCGGCCCAGGCGTGCGGCCACTAACCGTGTCAGTCGCTCCCCGATGGTGACCCATCTTCGTGCTACGCCAGTTGCGACTCCGCCAGCCTATCAGCGGATGCCGCCGCGTGCGTCTTTTCGCGGCGCCGCGCCTCAGGCCGGCGCGACCCCGGTCGTCGCGGCACTCGCTGGCTCGGCCTCATGTCGTCGCGGTACTCGGTAGCGACGCCGGTACCCCCAGCTAGGGCGCCCCGATCTCTAGCAAGCGCCGCGAGCCGGGCGAGCTGGCCAGGCGACCGCGCCGCGCAACCGGATCAGCGGGCAGCGCGGCGATCGCGCAACTCGTCAACGATAAGCAGGTCGGGGCGCAGGTGCTCGGTCTCATAGGCGGCCCGGCCCACCAGGTGCGCGGCCATCGGCGCGGTCAGCGCTTGAAACACCACGATGGCGACCACGAGAGTGACGGTGCCGACGGAGAAATTGTTGATCGCGACATCCGCTGTCACGGTCATGAGCCCGAAGATCTGCGGCTTGGTCGCGGCATGCAGGCGCGACAGAACGTCGGGAAAGCGAATCAGCCCGATTCCGGCCGCGAGGCACATCGCGGCCCCGGCGAGCACTAGAATCGCCGTCAGCATGTCGTGCAGTACGGCGCTCATGCGCTGTCCCGAGCTGGCAGAAAGCGGGCGACGCTGAGGGAGCCGAGCACCGCGAACAGCGCCAGAACGAGCAGCACCGGCAGGGTATCGGTGTGCCGGTTGAGAGCCATCTCCGCGGCCAGGGCACAAATGATCGTCGCGACCAGCACGTCGGAGGCAATGACCCGGTCCAGCACGCTCGGGCCGACGACGATGCGGTACACGGCCAGGAGCGCACCGACGCCGAACATGATCGACGCAACGACGGCCACAATCTGCAACATCATGATGGTTCCTTTCCGTTCATTCGCTGGGCGCGCCGATCTACGGGCCGCACCCCGCGCAGCCGTTCAACGTCTTCGCGCGAGCCGAAACCGCGCACGATGCGCCGCTCGGTGTCGAGCACTCGGCGGCGAAAACTTTCGATATCGCGAGCGCTCTGCATATTGAGCACGTGCAGGTAGAGGATCGACGATTCCCGGTCGATATCGACCACGATCGAGCCGGGAACGATCGATGTGGCCACGGCGGTCCAGGTGAGAATGAGGTCGCTGCGGGTGCGCAGTCGAATCGCGAGGATTGCGTTCGACGTGACCAGCCGCGGCTTCACGGCAAGCCAGGACACGTCGATCGAGGCGCGCACAATGTCCAGGATCAGTCGTACGAAGAATACGACGGCGTCCAACGGATGCAGCCGCCCACTCAGCTGCACCGGAACCAGATAGAACGCCACGGTAACGACGATGCCAACGACGAGCCCGACGAGCAGGTTGAGCCAGGAGAACTCGCCCCAGAGCAGCATCCACAGCACGATCAGGGCGATCAGCGGCGGAATCTGGTTGCCGACTGCTTCGAGGCGTTCGCGCGGCGAGGTCACTTCGCGCCCCCCACAAAGTTGGTGCCGACGTTGCTGTCTTCGATTGAGCCGGTGCCGTTCGGGAACACGGCATCAATGTAGGTCGACGGCGAGCTGATATTGGCGGCAGCTCGGGTGGTCAGGTCGAAGATCGGCCCGGCGAACACCGTCAGCCCCAGGGTCAGCACGAGCATAGAGATGGTCGCGCCGACCATGAGCGGCGAGATCGTCTTCTTCTGCACGAGCCCAGCGTCCTGCGGGTCTTCCACGAGCTGCGCCGACATCGACGAGGTGTAGTCCTTCACCTGTTTCTTCGGCCTCCAGAACGCCAGGTTCCAGGCCCGGGCGAGGGCGTAGAGGGTCAGCAGCGAGGTGAGCGCGCCGACCCCGATCAGCACGTAGATGAGCGGGTCGGCCACGATTGTGCCGGCCTGAAACAGGGCGATCTTGCCGAGAAAACCGGAGAAGGGTGGGATTCCGCCGAGGTTGAGCATGCCGAGAAAGAACAAAATGGCCACGAGCGGCGACGATTTCAGCAGCCCGCCGAGTCGCGACAGCGACGTGGTTCCGCCGACCCGATCGATCAGCCCGGCTGCCAGAAACAGGGTTGTTTGCACCGTGATGTGGTGCACGACGTAGAAGATGGTCGCGGCGATGGCGAGCGGAGTGCCGATCGCGATGCCGAACAGCATGTAGCCGATGTGGCTGACCAGGGTGAACGAGAGCAGCCGTTTGATGTCGGCCTGGGCGAGCGCGCCCAAAATGCCCACCAGCAGGGTCAGCGCGGCGACGACCATGAGCGGCGTCGCGAACTGGTTGTCCGGAAAGAACAGGGTCTGGGTGCGCAGAATCGCGTAGACACCGACCTTGGTGAGTAGCCCGGCGAACACCGCGGTAACCGGCGCTGGCGCGGTGGGGTAGGAGTCCGGCAGCCAGAATGACATCGGAAATACGGCCGCTTTCACCCCGAAGGCGAGCAGCAGCAACAGACCGAGAATCAGCTGAATATCGGCGGGGAGGTCGGGCATCCGTTCAGCGATCAGGGCGAGGGTGACCGTGCCGGTGGCGCCGTAGATGAGGGCGATCGCACTGAGGAACAGCAGGGACGACACCAGGCTCACCACGATATAGGTGATGCCCACCCGAATGCGCGCGCCGGTGCCGCCGAGGGTCAGCAGCACGTAGCTGGCCGAGAGCAACATCTCGAAGCCGACATACATGGTGAAAAGGTCACCGGCCACGAAGGCGTTGAACAATCCAGCGGCCAGTACGAGATAAGTCGGGTGAAAGATCGAGACCGGCGTTTCGGTATGACCGTCGATGATGCCCTGGCCGACCGCGAACAGCAGCACGCCGAGCAGCATGAGCGCCGAGATGAGCAGCATGATCGCCGACAGCCGGTCGACGACGAGCACAATGCCCCACGGCGCGTCCCAACCGCCGACCTGCACCACGGCTGGTCCGAACCGGTCGACCAGTACGAGCAGCACGGCACTCATCACGGTCGCCGCGGTGAGGCTGAGAACGCTCACGATGACTTGCAGGCGTCGGCGCTGGCCGAGCATCAGCGCGATCGCCGCACCGAGCAACGGCAGGCAGACAATCAGGGGAACGAGGGCGGTCATCGCGCGTTCCTCTCATCTGAAGCGGATGCGCCGGCGCGGCCGGCAGCATCCGTTTTCGACGTGTCTTCATCACTGGTGGCGCCGTCGCCGCGCTCAAACTCGTCGATGGACTCGGCAATCGCGTCGTCATCGTCGGAGGAGGAACGGAAGGTGGCGTCGGCGTCGCCTGCGCTTTCGGTGGCGTGCTCATCGGTGAGGGTGTCGCCCTCGTCGCCGAGCTGGGCCAGCCACCAGGACCGGTAGATGAGGGCGAGCAGCAGCGCGGTGATGCCGAAGTTGATCACGATCGCGGTGAGCATGAGCACCTGCGGAATCGGGTCGACCATGTCCTGAACGCTCGTGCCGGTGACGATCGGCGAGCTGCCGGGGCGTCCGCTCATGATGAAAATGAGCAGGTTGGTGGCGTTGCCGACCAGCAGAAAGCCGATCAGCACCCGGGTCAGGCTGCGTTCGAGCATCACGTAGACGCCGGCCGCGTACATAACAGCCATGACGATGACGAGGGTGAGGGAGGCGCTCATCGGACGACCTCCTTGGGAGTTGCCGTGGATGCGGCCTCGAGAGCGGTGTGCGGCCGCGGCCCGATCTCGTCATTCTCACTCTGCCGATCGATCTCACTGCCGAGACTGCGCAAGATGTCGTAGGTGAGGCCGATAACGACGAGGTAGACGCCGATGTCGAAGATGGTCGAGGTGCCAAACGACAGGTCGCCGAGAACGGGCACCGTGGCGGTGAAGTAGGCCGATTCAAGCGGGATTCCGTCGAAGAACAGCGAGACGACGGCCATGCCCACGGCGAGGATGACGCCGAGCCCGAGAATCTTGCCCGGGTCGATCGGGGCGGCTTCGCTGAGTTCGTAGCGCCCCCCGGCAAGGTAGCGGGCCACGAGGGCAAGGCCCGCGAGCAGCCCGCCGGCGAAACCGCCGCCGGGCAGGTTGTGGCCGGCGAAGAGCAGGTAGATCGACACGATCATGGCCGGATGGAACAGCAACCGCACGAGCACTTCGATCAGGATCGACCGGTTGCGCGGGTCGTTCTTGCGCCCAGCAAGCAGGAACGCCTGCCGGGTGACGGCATGCCCGTCGCTGGACAGCTCCGGGTCGGCCACGACGCGGCGTCGGTTGGCGCCCGAGCGCAGGCTGCGGGATTCCTTCAGGCGCGGCACGACCGAGTTCCGGCCGGAGACGAACAGCAGGCTCGCGACGCCGGTCGCGACGACGATGAGCACGGACACCTCGCCCATGGTGTCCCAGGCGCGAATGTCGACGAGCATCACGTTGACGATATTGTCACCGTGCCCATCGTCGACCGAGAGGCGCGGCAGTGCGCCGGCGATGCTCGCAAAGTCGCGGGCGCCGAGCGCGATGAAACCGATCGTGCCCATGACCAGGCCGACTAGGCTGCCGATCAGCAGGCGGCGTTTGCGGCGCACCGGTTTGTTGTGCTGGGCGATGTTCGCCGGTAGGCGGCGCAGCACGAGCACGAAGATCACGAGCGTGATCGATTCGACCAAGGCTTGGGTGAGAGCGAGGTCGGGCGCTCCATGAAAGGCGAACAGGGCGACGAGGCCGTAGCCGGTGACGCCGGCGAGAATGACCGCGGTCATCCGCTGCCCGACCCGAGCCGCCATCACCGCGCAAATGGACATGATCAGGGCAATCAATACCTGGCCGGGGTAGTCCCAGAGCACGATCGTTCCGGGCCAGGTGCGGTTGACGAACGCCGCGAAGCCGAGGGCGACCACGAACACGCTGAGAATCGTACCGAGATACTGCGGCAGCCCGCCCTGCTGGGCGAAGTGGGTGACCCGGGCGGCGACGCGATCCACGCCGCGGATGGCTTTGCCGTAGCCGCGGCCGGCGTCGATGTAGTCGGGCACCTTCGCCTGCAATTTCGACACTCCCCGGCGCGCCCGGAACAGCAGCGCACCGAGAAGCAGAACGACGGCGCTCAGGTACAGGGCCGGTTCAAACCCGTGCCAAAGCGCGAGATGGTAGGGCGGCTCGGTGACGCTGCCCGCGCCCGGCACGGTGTCGGCGTAGGGCGTGAGCAGCGGGTCGAGCAGCGAGGCGAACAGGCCGAGGCCGATCGTCGCGACGGTGAGCACGCCGGGCGCGAGCAGGGTGTCCCAAGGGCTCGCGTGCAGCACAGTGTTCGGCTGTTTCTTGCGCGTTCCAAACGCACCCCAGAAGAAACGGATGCTGTAAGCCACCGTCAGCACGGATCCAACGGCCGTGCCGATCAGGGCCGCGTAGCCCCAGCCGGATCCCCCGACGCCGGCGTCGAGCAGCGAGGTGAACACGGCTTCCTTGGCGACGAAACCGAACAGCGGGGGCAGCCCGGCCATTGACGCGACGGCGACGAGCGCAATCACCGCGAGCGTCGGGGCGCTGTGGCCGACACCACTGAGTTTGCGCCAGTCCCGGGTGCCGGCGCGGTGGTCGATAACGCCGACGACGAGAAAGAGGGTGGCCTTGTAGAGGGCGTGCGCGAGCAGCAAGGCGGCCCCGGCGAGTGCGGTGTCGCGGGTATTGAATCCGATCGCGATCATGAGAAAGCCGAGCTGGCTGACCGTGCCGTAGGCGAGCAGCAGCTTGAGGTCGTACTGACGCAGCGCGCGCCAGGCCCCGACCACCATGGTCCAGACGCCCAGGGTGACGAGCACCGGTAGCCAACCGTCGCTGTCGGCGTAGCCGGGAGCAAGCCGGGCGACGATATAGATGCCGGCCTTGACCATGGCGGCGGCGTGCAGATAGGCGCTGACCGGGGTGGGCGCGGCCATCGCGGCGGGCAGCCAGAAGTGGAACGGCACGAGTGCACTCTTGGAGAGCGCCCCGATCAGGATGAGCAGAATCGCCCAGCTGCCCATCGTGCTGGTCACCGGGTTGGCCACGATGTAAGCCAGGCTCGTGGTGCCGGAAGCGACCGAGATCATCACGACGCCCACGAGCATGACCAGGCCGCCGAAGGTCGTCACGATCAGGGCTTGCAGGGCGGCGCCGCGACTCTCCCGTTTATGGGTGTAATGCCCGATCAGCAGGTAGGAGAGCACGCTGGTGATCTCCCAGAACATGAACATGATCACCAGATCATCTGCGGTGACCAGGCCGTACATGGTGCCGGCGAAGGCCAGCAGCAGCGCGGCGAACCGGCCGAGACTCGGTTCGTCGTCGGTGAAGTAACGCGCGCAATAGACCAGCACGAGGGCACCGACGCCGGTGACCACGAGGGCGAGCAGCCAGGCCAGGGTATCGACCCGAAAAGAGAGGCTGATGCCGAGCTGCGGAATCCATGGGATCGACTGGGTCACGGCCCCGCCGGCGGTGACCGTGGCGGTCTGGGTGAGCGTGTACGCGAACGCTCCGGCCGGCAGCAGGGCGATGAGGTAGAAGACGCGGGTACCGAGGTGCCGGGTGAGCCACGGCGTGAGCACCGAAAGAACGACAAACGCGAGGAGGAATTGAATCATGCGGCCTCCAGGCTTGTCAGGTCGGGGTGTGGGGGTCTAGTTTACCCGCCGACAGGTGTCACCCTGACGGGCTGTCGCTCAGGAGTATCCTGCGGCCGAGCGCGCGGGACCGCGGGGTAGGGTTGCGCTATCCCCCCGGTCGACGTTGCCCGCCGCCAGAAGCGCGCGAGTGTACAGTTTCCGGCCATTTCCCGTGCCACGAAGCTTTCTGCGTGACCGGCCAGCGAAATCGAGTTTCGTTTTGAGCCCCACCCGCGGCCAGCAGCCCTTCCCCACGCCCGCACCGAACTCCTCGTCCTCGGAACCGCACGGTCACCACGACCACGCGAACCCGTCGGAGGAGACGCCGTTCGAGCACATCGAAGACGCTTTGGGCGTTCACGAGGATGACGCCCTGCATAAGGGACTCAAGTCTCGCCACGTGCAGATGATCGCCATTGGCGGTGCCATCGGCACCGGATTGTTCCTCGGTGCGGGCGGACGCCTTGCCAGCGCAGGTCCCGCCCTGGTGTTCATCTATGCGATCTGCGGCTTCTTCGCTTTTCTCATTCTGCGAGCGCTCGGCGAACTGGTGCTGCACCGCCCGAGCTCCGGCTCCTTCGTGTCGTACGCGCGCGAATTCTTCGGCGAGAAGACGGCCTTCGTGACTGGCTGGTTGTACTGGCTCAACTGGGCCATGACGGCGATCGTCGACGTGACCGCTGTCGCGTTGTACATGAACTTCTTCGCGACCTACTGGGCACCGTTCGGTGCGGTGCCGCAGTGGCTGTACGCCCTCGCCGCGCTCGCGCTGGTCATGTTCCTCAACCTGCTCTCGGTCAAGGTTTTCGGCGAGATGGAATTCTGGTTCGCGCTGATCAAGGTGCTCGCGATCGTGGCCTTTCTCCTCGTCGGAACCTGGATGGTGATCTTCGGCACTCCCCTCGACGGGGCCACGGCCGGCTTTGCGCTGATCGGCGAAAACGGAGGCTGGTTGCCGAACGGGCTGATCGCATCCGTTTTGGTCGTGCAGGGCGTGGTGTTCGCGTACGCCTCAATCGAACTCGTCGGCACCACCGCTGGCGAGACGAAGAATCCCGAGAAGGTCATGCCGAAGGCGATCAATACGGTCATCATTCGCATCGCCGTGTTCTACGTCGGATCGATTCTGCTGCTCTCACTGTTGCTGCCGTATACGGCCTACCAGGCCGGCGAGAGCCCCTTCGTCACGTTTTTCGGTACGATCGGGGTCGACGGTGTTGACGTGATCATGAACCTCGTCGTGCTCACTGCGGCGCTGTCGTCGCTCAACGCCGGGTTATATTCCACCGGACGCATACTTCGGTCGATGTCCCTTGCCGGATCAGCGCCGCGCTTCGCGGGCAGGATCAGCCGCACCGGGGTGCCGTTCGGCGGCATCCTGCTGACCGGGGTCGTGACGCTGCTCGGTGTGGCGCTCAACGCCATCGTGCCCGATGAGGCTTTCGAGATCGTGCTGAACATGGCCGCGATCGGCATCGTCAGCGCCTGGGGAATGATCGTGCTCTGCCAGCTGCGGCTGCAGGCCTGGGCCAAACGGGGCATCCTGGTGCGTCCGGTTTTCCGCATGCCGTGGGCGCCGTACTCCGGCTATGTCACGCTCGTGTTCCTGGTCGGTGTGCTCGTGCTGATGGCGTTCGACTGGCCGGTCGGTACGCTCACGATCGGCTCGCTCGTGCTCATTATTCCGGGGCTCATGGTCGGGTGGTATGCCTGCCGTAGCCGCATTATCGAGATCGCGGCCGCCCGCGACGGCTTCACCGGCCGCGTACCCGTCGTCGCCAACCGTCCGCTCTCCGACCATCCGCGCAACTAGCTGCATGGAGTCTGACGGTTAGGCGCTCAGGCGCGGGCGCGGCGCTGGGTCATGCGGTCGGTGACGATCACCAGCGCGAGGGCGACAACCAGCAGTCCTACATAGATGATCGGCACCAGTTCGAGGCCGACGCTCTCGATCAGCAACGCTCCAAGTAGTGCACCACCGCCAATTCCAGCGTTGAAAGCGGTCGTGTAGAAGGCACTTGCAGTATCGCGGATTTCGGGGGATGCGACGTGCAACATCCGGGTCTGCATGAGCGGGGGGAGCATACCGAACGCCATTCCCCAAAGCACGAACGCGGCGATCGCGAGGGGAAGGGTTGCCGTGAACATCGCCAGGATACTCACGCTAAGGGCGCTCATGGCCAGGCCCAGGATCAGACCAAGGCTCGGGCGCGGGCCGAAAACAGTGCCGACCAGCAGCAGTCCGATTGCGCCGGCGACGCCGTAGGCGAAGAGCAGCGGGGCCACGAAACCGAGGTCGACGCCGAGCCCATCGAGCAGGAACGGCGCGATGTAGGTGTAGAAGCTGTAGTGGCCGATCATGGTGATGCCGGTGATGATGCAGATCAGCACCACCGCAGGCACCGTGGCGTCGCGCGAAGTTTTCGTGGCCGACTTCTTCGCAGTGGATGCCGGTGCGCCGGTTGAATACCGCGCCACCGGTGGTAGAAATTTCCAGACCAGGACCGCGCCGACGAGCATCAGCCCGGCGAGGACAACGAAGGAGAGCCGCCAGCCGACCAGGTGGCCGCCCGCCGTGCCGAGCGGCACACCGAAGACGAAGGCGAGCGTGCCGCCAGCGACCGTGATGGAGACGGCGCGACCGATCTGCGCTTTAGGCACGAGGTGCCCGGCGTAGGCACCAACCACCGACCAGAACAGGCCGTGGGCGACGCCGCCGAGCACCCGCGCCGCGACGACGAACTCGTAGGTCGGTGCGATGGCGGTGAGAATATTGCTCACCGCGAAGATCACCAGCACGACGATGATCAGGTCGTGCCGCGGGAATCGTCGGGTCCAGATGGCGACCGGTGCGCTCGTGAGCACAACCGTGAACGCGAACCACGACACCAGGAGGCCGATCTGCGACTGCGCAACATTCAGGCTACGGCTCATTTCGGGGAGCAGGCCGGTCGGCAACATTTCGCTGGTGACCGAGAGGAACACTGCGGCAGACAGGGTGATCAACCCGACCCACGGGAAGGGAGGGTCGACCCGGCCGGAGCGGGTGGGGGCAATGACCGGGTTCGACCCGGTGGGCAAGAAAATACTGGCGGTGTTGGTCATGACTGCATTCGAAGCTGGGGAGACGAGGTCGACCGGTGGAACCATTCACACCGAGGCCGAAGCTACTCGACTGCGCGCCGACGTGCGCGCCCGGGGCCGACTTGTTCAGTGCGACCACCACGTAGTCTACCCAAACCCAATGCGGCGGCAAGGTGAGCGAGCCGCGGCATCCGCTCTCGTGCCGGGTATTCTGAGTCAATGACTTCTTCGACCCCGCACCACTGGGTAATCACGCTGGTCTGTGCCGACCAGCCCGGCATCGTGCACGCCGTCAGTGGCGCAATCGTGCAGGCGCATGGCAACATCTCGGAGAGCCAGCAGTTCTCCAGCGACGATACCGGACGGTTTTTCATGCGGCTGCAGGTGCAGTCACCGGCCACCCAGCCCGAACTCGAGGCGGCACTCGCACCGGTGATCGAGCGCTACGCGATGGCCTCGGTCATCGATGTCGTCGGGCGTCCGCTGCGCACACTCGTGCTCGCGTCCTCGGCCGGGCACTGCGTCAACGACCTGTTGTTCCGGCAGCGCGGCGGGCAGATTCCGGTGGAAATTCCGCTCGTGTTGAGCAATCACGGCACGCTGCGCGACCTGGTCGGATTCTATGGCGTGCCGTTCGAATCGCTGCCGATAACGGATGCCGCGAGCAAGGCCGCCTTCGAAACTCGCATCATCGAGGCGGTCGACGAGCTCGATATCGAACTCGTCGTGCTCGCCCGCTACATGCAGATCCTCTCGCCGGAGCTCTGCGAGCGGCTCAACGGGCGCGCCATCAATATTCACCACTCATTTCTGCCGGGGTTCAAGGGTGCCAACCCCTACCGCCAGGCGCACGCGCGGGGAGTGAAGCTCATCGGCGCGACCGCGCACTTCGTGACCGGAAACCTCGACGAGGGGCCGATCATCGAACAGAACGTGGTGCGGGTCGATCACTCGCGTACGCCAGCCGAGTTGGTGTCGATCGGGCAGGACGAGGAGAGCCGCACGCTGACCCAGGCGGTGAAGTGGTTCGCCGAGAACCGGGTGCTGCTCGACGGCGCCCGCACGATCATCTTCAAGTAGCGCGCCTCTGGTTTCGGGTTCACCTTACGGGACCGTGCCCGGAAAGCAGGGGCACCATGGATCGGTAGGATTGACGAGTGACAGATACGCGCGACCTGCCGAAAATCGGCCCCAACGACATGCTCCGGTTCGTGCTCGAACTCTTCGCCTTCGTCAGCCTCGGAATCTGGGGTTTCATGGCCTGGCCTCTCCCGTGGCCCGGTGTGTTGGTCGGCCTCGCGGCCCCCGCCTTCGCCATTCTGGTCTGGGGTCTGTTCCGCTCCCCCAAAGCAGTCTTCCAGCTCGACCCTTTCGGCAAGGCCTTCATCGAAATCGCTATTTTCGGTGCGGCCGCGATTGCCTGGTGGGACCTCGGTTTACCGATCATCACGGTGATCTTTGCCGTCGTCGCCACGGTCAGCGGCGTCATCTCCGGTCGCAAAGAACTCCGCTAGCCACCCACCGATAACGCAAAGGTTCCCGATTGACACGCGTCAATCGGGAACCTTTCCGTTCTTGCGACCAGCTACGAATGACCCGACAGCCAGGCCGCTGCGGCGGCGACATCCGTTTCGGCTATGCCGTGGCCACCGGGGCGCAGCTTCTGCAGCACCTTCGCTCCGCGCTGCTCGAGCAGAACGACGAGCTTCTGCACACTCGCCAGCGGTGCCATCGGATCACTCTCACCATTCAGCAGCAGCACAGTGGATGCCGCCAGGTCGCTGGCCGCGACCCGCGCGCTGAGCTCAGCACCGTCGAGCTCAGCACCGTCGAGCTCAGACGCGTCGAGCGGATGCATCCCGGAGAACGCGATGACCCGCGACAGCACCTCGGGGTGCAGCAGCGCCGTGGCAAGGGCGATGTTGGCGCCGTTCGAGAATCCCACAGCGACGAGCGGGCGATCCCCCAGGTCGTAGTGATTGCGCGCCCAGACCAGGAACCCGGCGAGGTCATCAGCTCGCCGAGCCACATCGTCGGTGTCGAAGACACCCTCCGACAAGCGGCGGAACCAGCGGTTCATGCCGCTCTCCGTCACTCGACCTCGCGGCGCGAGCACTGCGGCGTTCGGGTCGATCGCTCCGGCCAGTGCACTGATCTGCTGCTCATCACCGCCGGTTCCGTGCAGCATCAGCAGCACAGGTGCGCCGACCGAGCCCGGATGAAACAGGTGCGGCCACTCGGCGTTCAGTTCGGCGCCCACTAAAGTGCAGCCGAAACTGCCGCGGGGTTGTTCTCGGGCGGCAGCACGATCGGCGCGACCGCGTTCTCGATGGCCTCGCGGCTCGGCTCGAGCCACGGCGGCAGCTTGAGCGCGCGACCAAGCTCGAGCAGCGGCTCGTCAATGTCGAAGCCGGGGGTGTCGGTGGCGAGTTCCAACAACACGCCGCCGGGTTCGCGAAAATAGATTGAGGTGAAGTACTGACGGTCCAGGATGGCGGTCACGCCATAGCCGCGTTCTGCTAGCTGTTCGCGCCATTCGGCCTGGGTGGCGCGGTCCGGCACCCGGAAGGCCACGTGATGCACGCTGCCGCCGGCGGTCAGGCCCGGGGTTCCGGAGGGGTCGGCGAGCACGTCGACGAGGTTTCCGGGCGCGCCATCGCCGGCACCAACGCGGGTGCGGCCATCCGTTTCGGAGATGATGTGCATACCGAGGTCGTCCGTGAGCACCTGAACGGTCTTTGCCGGGTCGGCGACGGTGAGCACCGACGAGTGCTGCCCGCGCACTGCGAATTCAGCCGGAACGGATGCGGAATCCCAGGGATTGCGCGGATCCACCGTTGAGGATGCCACCAGGTCGAGCTGAAGCCCGTCGGGGTCGCGCAGCGAGAGCCGCTCTTCGCGGGACGAACGCCCAGCCACTGCGGATTCCACACCGAGCTTGGCGAAATGGTCTTTCCACCAGCCGATGCTGCCGGCCGGAACAGAGAACGCGGTCGTGGTCGACTGGCCGGCGCCGGCATGGCCGCTGCGAACGCCGGTCCAGGGAAAGAAGGTGAGTAGCGAGCCGGGCCGGCCGGAATCATCGCCGTAGTACAGGTGATAGGTACCCGGGTCGTCGAAGTTGACGGTCTTCTTGACGAGACGAAGTCCCAGCCCGGTCACGTAGAAGTCGATATTGCGTTGCGGGGCACCGGCAATCGCGGTGACGTGGTGCAGTCCGGCGGTCTGAACGGTCATGAGGTCCTCCTGGCGATTTTGATATTCATGCAAACGCATGCACCGCCCGTGGTATTCCCATCCCGTGTTCAGCCAGACCGCTCACGCGCGCCTTTCTGTGGCTAATTCAGGAAATCCGCCACCACTGCCCTGCGAGCGCCCCGCAGTCATGCACAAGTCCGATGGGCAATGCCCGATTTTCCTGAATACGCCACACGCGCCCAGCTGCCCTGACGCCGCTCCAATGGTCTCAGGCGCGACGTTCCGACGGCATCCGCAGAGCATAAGCAGCGGCGATCAGCAGGAACACTCCGCCCACGGCGAATCCGACCGAGAACGAGAAGGTATCGACGAGCAGACCGGCGACCAGCGGACCAACGATCGCACCGGCATCCGCGCACATGGAGAACACCGAGACCGGCCGGCCCCCGCGCGCACCGGCCGCGTCGCCCACCGCTGCGGCCGGCGCGGTTCCCATAAACGCGGCGGCGACCCCGTAGACGCAGAGCAGGGCACCGAGCACCCAGATGTTCGGCGCGAACGAGATGGCAACAATCGCAACTCCGGCCACCGCGAAAGCCCCGATGATGGCCGGTTTGCGTCCGACGGTATCGACGAACCGGGCCGCCGGCGCGAGAGCGAGCGCCTGAGCAACGGCCGCGGCAGCGAAGGCGATGCCGGTCCACGAGCTCGTACCACCGAGCACGACGACCACAAACAACGGAATGAGCGTCGTGCGCACCCCGAGCGAGGTCCAGCCCTGCGCAAAGTTGGCAAGGCAGGCCGCCCGAAAGCGTTCATCCCGCAGTACTGTGCGAAACGGCGTCCGCACAGCGGATGCGTCGGCGCCGGCCAGCGCGCTGCCCGGCCCGCCCGACCGCAGTAAGAACAGCCCGACCAAGCCGGCCACGCCAAGGGTTCCGGCGTAGAAGAAGAACGGAGCCGTCAGCGAGATGGTCGCGAGCAAGCTGCCGATCGCCGGGCCAGCCATGCCGCCGATGAGAAATCCGCCCTGGTAGAAGCCGATCGCGCGGGCTCGGCGGCCCGGTTCGGCGGTGCGCAGCAGCAACGTCATCGCCGACACCGAGAACATGGCCGAGCCGATGCCGCCGGCCCCGCGCAGCAGCAACAGTTGCAGATAGCTGTCGGCCAGGCCGACCAGTCCGCTGGAGAGCGCGACGATGCCGATTCCGATCGCGAGCACGGTGCGTTCCCCGGCCCAGTCGATCAGGCGACCGCACGCCGGGCTGAACACGAATCGCATGAGCGCGAATGCCGAGACGACCGCGCCGACCTCGAGGTTGCCAACCCCGAAGCTCTGCACGTAGACCGGCAACACCGGAACGACGACGCCGAAGCCCACCATCACAAAAAACGCGATGACGCCGAGCACAATCACGTCGCGGTTGAGCCGCGGCTTCGGAGTAACACCCGCTTCGGGTACAGCGGATGCCCGGAGTCGCCCCCGCATCCATCCCGCCAGTCGCATCCCTCCAGCCTAAGCTGCCCAGCCACGCACCGCGTTCGCGGCCCGGGCCTACCTTCCGGGCCCGGACCGGGTACAGAAGCCGGGGCCCGGGCACCACTACCACGGGGTCAGCGCACGATCAGTAGCGAGCGCGACGCGCTGTTCGCGGGCGCGACCAGGTCGTTGCCAGCGTATTGCCCGGCGACCTTGTAGAGGCCACGGCTGAGCTTCGGCAGGGTGACGCTGCCGCGCCCGTTCTCATCGAGCGTCACCGTGAAGCGGCGCTTGTCGACGGTGATGGTGGCGGTGTCGCCGACTTCACCCTTGCTGGTGACCGTGATAGACGCGGTGACGCGACTGGAGAAGAACACGGCTCGGTGGTTGAGGCTCACCGCCACCTTCGCGGCATACTTCACCACGACCCCGGCCGAGGTCGCCGTTTTGCTGGCCCCGTTCGGTGCCGAAGCGGTGACTAGCACGGTCAGCGTCGTTCCGGCGAGCGCCGCGGCCGGCTTGAACGTCGCCGAGGTCGCGCCGGCGATGTCAACGCCGTCGCTCTGCCACTGGAAGCCAAAGGTCAGACCCTCGGTGTTCCACTGGCCGGGGTCAGCCGTCAGCACCAAACCGATCTCGGGCGTGCCCGAAATGCTTGGCGCCACCGTGTTCAGCACAGGTTCGCTGCCTTCGCTCGCCGCGATGGCGAGAATCGTCGACGCCGTGCTGTCGCCATAGTCGACCACGCCCAGATACGGCGTGTTCGGTACGAGGCCGGCCCATCTCAGCGCGTACGTGATCGGCACGCCCTGCGGCCCCTGAATCGTCGGCGTCGTCGTCGCGAACCCGTTCGTGGGCTCGCCAGACGAAACCGAGAAGGTGTTCACGTCGAACGCGGTCGTGCCGGAGAACACGTCAACGATGACCTGATAAAAGCCGGCCTCCGGGTCGCTCAGGTCGACCTGCTCATCGGCGGACCCGGTGGCCGACTGCCAGCCGGCGATCGGTTTGCCACCCGGGCCGTCGAGCAGCAGCACGAACAGGTCGAGGTCGGTGGAATCATCCACGGCGTTAAGGTCGAACCGGGCCAGCCGGTCGCCCTGGATTTCCATCTCGTAGGCGAACTGGTTGCCGGCCGTGCCTGCATTGGTGTGCGGGCTGGACGGGTCGTCGGCGTTGTTCTGGTGCACCCCGTTGGCCAGGCCGCTGAGGTTCAGCGCGACCGGCTCTGATCCGCCGGGAGCGACGGTCACGTCGACGGTGCCGTCCACGCCGGTGCCATTCACCTGGGTGGGGGCTACGACGGTGACCGGACGAACCGCGATCGGGCTGTGCGCAATGGAGAAGAAGTCGCCAGGGTCACCCGAGCCGCCATCGCCGTAGCCCCAGTCCAGCGAGCCGGTGGCAAACACGTCGAGCGGGGCATCCGTTCGAGTGAACGTCACCGTGTAGCTCTGTGTCTCACCGACACTCGTGAACGTCATCTCGGCCGGAGAAACGACCGCATCAATGCCGGCAATCTCGATCGGAGTGGAGGTGTAGGTGCCAACCTGTACGGTCGTCACCGTGCGGGTGATCGTCTCCGGCGCGGTGAGTGCACCGATCTGGATCGACGCCAGGTTCAGGTTGCTCGCGTCGATCGGCGAAACGCCGGCATCGAACCCGATTCCCTGCAGGTAGGCCAGCCAGTCGGCCGGACCACTCTGGTAGATCAACCCTGGAAAGTCCATTGCCGACGGGGTGACCTGTCCGGCACCCTGCGCGAACGGGTCGGTCACGCGCACACCGGCGGAATCGACGGTGTCCAGGGCGGTCGTCATCATGACCGACTTGATCTCGGCGGGCGTCGCAAGCGGGCGCACGCCGAGGTACAGGGCGGCCAGGCCGGTGATGTGCGGACTCGCCATCGAGGTGCCCGAGAGAAACCGGAAGGTCGGGTCATCCCCGGCCGCGTTGGCGCCGTCGGCGAGAATGCCAACGCCGGGGGCGGCGATGTCGGGCTTGAGCAGGTCACCGCCGTCGGCCAGCAAGGGTCCGCGCGAGGAGAATCCGGCAACCTGGGGTACCGGCGTCTGCTCGGCGGTCGTATTGTCGGTGGTGAATGTGACCGTCGCGCCGTCCGTCGCCGCATAGGCGAAGATCGGATCGAAAGCAGGAGCGTCCAAGTGGATGCTCGGCACCGAGTGTTCATCCGGATCGACGTCGAGCGGAGTGCGGTTGACCAGCACCATTCCGCTGCCACCGGCCCGCAAAACCTCGGCCGACTTGGCGACTCGGTCGTAGACGCCGCGCTCGCAGAATACGATTGCGCCGGCTACCTTCGTCGTATCGAGCGAGTTCGGAGCACAGAGCAGCGCGTCGGTCGGGTCAAAGCCGTCGACCGACACGAGATCGGCCCGTACCAGTGAACCCAACAGCGGCGTCGCCACCGGCGTGCGGTCGACGGTGATCGACGCTCCGGCATAGGCCGAGCCGTCACCGAGGGTGGCGGTGGCTTCGAAGGCCGGAATCGTGCTCGCCGCGACCGTGGTGATCCACGGGGCGACATTGTCCACGGTCGACGGACCAGGGCCGGCGTTTCCAGCGGATGCCGCCACAAAGATTCCCGCCGCCGCAGCGCCCAGGAACGCCTGGTCAGAGGCCGAGAACGTGGTTTGGGCCGGACCGCCACCGATGGAGTAGTTGATTACGTCGACTCCGTCGAAGATGGCCTGGTCGATGGCTTTCAGAATGTCGGATTCGGCGCAACCATCATCATCCGTTGTCGTGGGGTCAGCGCCCGACCAGCACACCTTGTAGGCGGCGATTTTCGCGGCCGGAGCGACACCCGAGATGGAGCCGAAATCGACGCCGTTGATGTTGGCGGCGACCTCGAAGTTGCCGCCGGCGGTGCTGGCCGTGTGCGAACCGTGTCCGTCGCCGTCGCGCGGCGAAACATACTCGGCGATCGAGGTGGTGCCGATCTGATCGGCGCCAAACCCGTCGAGGTAATACCGCGCACTGACGAGTTTCGTGCTGCAATCGCTCGCCGCGAACTGTTCGCCGGTCTGGCAACTCCCGGTAAAGGTGCTGCCGTCGGCCTTGGTCATGGTGATTGTGTCTCCGTCAAGCCACGGCTCATCGCCGGGCGTCGTTCCGAGGGTTTCGCCGGCGAATGACGGGTTCTCCGGGGCGATTCCCGAATCGAGTACCCCGATCACCACGCCCTTGCCGGCTTTGCTCGGGCCGCCCAGCTTGGACCAGACCCCGGTCGGGCCGCTCAACCGCAGAAAGTCGGTCGACGACTCGGCGACCAGGTGTTTGAGCGTATCGGGGACCACCGATACAACATTCTTTTTCCCGGCGAGGGCGGCCGCCTGCTTGCCGCTCAGTTGCGCCGAGAATCCGTTCAGAGCAAGCGTGTAGGAATACCCCACGCTCGCATCAACGGATGCCGCCACCTCACCCTGCACCCGCTTGAGATAGTCCCGGTAGGTCTCGGCCGAGCGGCTTTGCGCGTCCAGCTTGGCTCCAATACCCGGCATCGTCGCCGAGAAACCATTGACACCACCCCGATACAGCGCAACGGCCTCGTCGCTGAGGGTCACGATGTAGCGGCCAGCGGTGAAGTCCATGCGAGTGCCGCCGGGCAGACCGATGCTGCCGGTGACGCCGGTCACTGCGGGGACAGCACTGGCCGGGAGGTTACCGCCAGCGAATGCTGAAGCGCCCACCAGGGCGAAAGTGACGGCCGCCGCGATTGTGGCGCGACGGCGTGTGCGGGATGTTGGCGCCGGGTTCGGCGCTGAATCCGGCGCTAAAATCATACGCCTGAAGAAAGAACTCACGTGAGTGTCCAATCGAATAGAGGTGCGGGGTGGTCTCGTCCACGACAGGAACAGAAGCTGTTCCGATGCACGGCACGGCACGGTTCGCTGGTGACCGTAGCGCGCTCCACGAACCCCCGATAGGGGAAGTCCCTAAGCACCGCAGGCAGTGGCACACGCAGACGCGCGCCGCGAACATCCGCTTCGAAACGGATGTACGCGACGCGCGTCTCGCGCTTAGCCCGGCTACCGCACGGTCAGCGTGCGCGGCTTGCTCGTCGCCGCAGCGACGAGGTCGGTTCCCGCATAGTGTGCGATGACCGTGTACGTGCCGCGGTCGAGGTCGCTCAGTCGAAGCATTCCCTGGCCCGTGCGGTCGAGGGCCACGTCGTAGCTCGTGTCATCGACCAAAACCTGCACGGTGCCCAGCTGTGCGGCGCGCGGCGCATCGGTCTCGACCGATACCTCGATCTTCACGCCGTTCGAGTGCGGTTTGGCCTTTGAATCCACCGTGAGATCGACCGTGGCAGCGTACTTCACCACGACTCCGGCGGAGGTGGCCGTGCCGGTCGGAAGCCCATCGCCCGTCGCGGTCACGACCACGCTGAGCGTCTTGCCCCCGAGCGACTTACTCGGCCGGTAGTCGACTTTGGTGGCCTTCTTGATATCGTGCCCGTCGGACTGCCACTGGTAGCTGAAGGTCAGCCCCGCCACACTCCACCCACCGGGGTTGGCGGTGAGTTTCTGGCCAACGACCGGCGTGCCCTCGATCGATGGGGCGACGGTGTTCACCGGCGCCTCCGGCTCGGGTGCCGCCCCGCCCGCGACGGAGACCACCGTCAACACGGAGCTGTCACCGTAACCGACGAGGCCGAGGTAGCCGGTCTCGGGAGTGAGGCCCGACCACGACAGCGAGTATGTTGTCGCAATACCCTGCTGACCGGCGACGACCGGCGGAGCAGCCGCGAACGACCCCTCGCCGGCGCCGGCAAGCACCGAGTAGGTGTTCACGTTGAACGCGGTCGCTCCGCTGTAGACGGAGTTGATCACCTGGTAGAAGCCACCGGGAGGGTTGGCGAGGTCGATGAGCTCATCGGCCGAACCGGTCGCGGACTGCCAGCCGGCCACGGGGTCTCCCCCGTCACCGCTCAGGCGATACACGATCAGGTCGAGGTCGGCACTCTGGTCGACCGCGTCGAGGTCGAAGCGGGCCAGCTGGGTTCCCTCCGGCACCTCGACCTGGTAGCTGAACTCGTCGCCGGCGACACCGGATCCGCTGTTCGGGCTGGTCGGATCGGCCGGGTCGGACTGGTGCAGACCGGCCGCGAGACCGGTCAAGTTGAGCGCCACGTCCCCGGTGGCTCCGGGGGTGATCGTCACATCAACCGAACCGTCAACGCCGGTCCCGTTCGCAGTGGCTGGGGCCACGAGGGTCACCGGCTGAATGGCGATGGGACTGTGCACGACGGTTCCCGAGCCGCTCACCCAGTTGAGGGAGCCGGTCGTGAACTGGTCGAGCGCGGCATCCGTTCTGGTGAAGGTCACGGTGTAGCTGGCTGATTCTCCGGCGGCGCCGAAGCTCAATGTCGTCGGCGACACGACGGCGTCGATGCCCGGAACGGTGACCGGCTGGGCGGTGAACGTGCCGGCCTCGGTGCTCGTGACGGTGCGGGTGAGGGTCTCCGAGGCGGTCAAGGCGCCGATCGCGATGGAGGCCAGGTTGAGGTTGCTGGGGTCGACCGCTTCGGCACCGACGTCGTAGCCGATGCCCTGAATATAGGAATACCAGTCCGCGGTGCCGTTGAGGTAGAGCAGACCGGGCTCGAACATTTTCGTCGGGTCGACTTGGCCGGCCCCCTGGGAGAAGGGGTCGGTGACTGTGTCCCCGTTGGAGTCGACGGTGTCGTAGGCGCTCGTCATCAGCGCTGACTTGATCTCGCCGGGGGTCGCGAGCGGGCGTTCGCCCAGGTAGAGGGCGGCGAGTCCCGCAATCTGCGGGCTCGACATCGACGTGCCGGAGAGGAACTGCCAGGTCGGCTCGCCCCCGTCGGCGTTGGGACCATCGGCGAGAATGGCCACGCCGGGCGCGGTCACGTCGGGCTTGAGAATGTCGCTGCCGTCGGCCTGCACCGGTCCGCGCGAGGAGAACCCGGCCACCTGCGGTGTCGGCGGCGTGTAGGCCGTCGAATTTCCGTTGCTGAAGACAACGGATGCCCCGGCGCTGCCCGCGTAGGCAAACGTCGCATCCCAGTACGGAGCGTCGAGGTGAATAGTGGGTACGGTGTGCTCGTCGGTGTCGACCGAGCCGGGCACACGGTTCACGAGAAGCATGCCGATACCGCCAGCCCGCAAGACCTCGGCGGATTTCGCCACCCGATCGTAGACGCCGCGCTGGCACATCACGATCAGCCCAGCGACGACGGCGGTATCGAGCGAACCGGGGCCGCACAGCAGCGCATCGGCGCTGTCGTGACCGGCGACGGCCACGAGGTCGCCGCGCACGAGGGCACCTTCCAACGGCGTTGCACCGTCGGTGCGGTCGACCGAGATCGACCCGCCCGCGTAGGCCGTTCCATCGCCAAGGGTGGCGGTGGCTTCATAGCCCGGGATGGTGCTGGCCGCGACCGTGGTGATCCACGGTGCCGCGTTGTCGAGCGTGGACGCGCCGGGGCCGGAGTTTCCGGCCGAGGCCGCCACGAAAATGCCTGCGGCGGCCGCTCCGAGGAAGGCCTGGTCGGTCGGCGAGACCGTGGTGTCGGCCGCGCCGCCGCCGATCGAATAGTTCAGTACGTCGACGTTGTCGGCAACGGCCTGGTTAATACCGGCCAACAGGTCGGACGTAGCACAGCCGTCATCGGTCGATACCGTGGAATCTGGACCAGACCAGCACACCTTGTAGGCGGCGATCTTAGCGGCCGGGGCGACACCGGAGATGATCCCGTAGGCGAGGCCACCGATGGTCGCCGTCACGTCATGGTTACCGCCAGCGGTGCTCGCGGTGTGCGATCCGTGGCCGTCGCCGTCGCGCGGCGAGAGGTACTCGCCGATGGAAGCACCGCCGATGCGGTCGGCCCCGAAACCGGTCACGAAGTACCGTGCACCGACGACTTTGGTGCTGCAGTCAGCGGCATCGAACTGCACGCCGGCAATGCACTGGCCGGTGAAGGTGGTGCCGTCACTCTTTTGCATGGTGATCGCGTCACCATCGAGGTACGGATCCGCGCCAGGCGTCGTGCCGAGCGGGTCGCCGGCGAAGGAGGGGTTCTCCGGCGCCAGACCGGTGTCGAGCACGCCGATGACGACGCCCTCCCCCCGCGGTCTCTGCGCCGCCGGTCTTCGCCCAGACGCCGTCATCACCGGACAGTCCCATAAAGTCTGTCGACGAGGTCGCCGTCACGTGTTTGAGTTCGTCAGGCGTGATCGCGACTACGTCCTTCTCGGCCGACAGCTTGGCTGCCTGCCGAGCTGTGAGCTCGGCGGCGAAGGCGTTGAGGGCGAGCGTATACGAATAGTCGATGACGGCGTCAACGGATGCCGCTACCGCCTTCTGTTTGTCTCCCAGGTAGTCCGAGTAGGTTTCCGACGCGCGGCTCTGCGGGTCGAGGCGGGCACCGGCACCCGGGGTGGTGGCGGCAAAACCGTCGACTCCGCCGGTGTAGGTGGCGACGGCTTCGTCGGCGAGGGTCACAATGTAGCGGCCGGCGGTGAAATCGGTCACCGGCTGGCCAATGCCGGCGCCGATGATGCCCCCGAGGCCGGGGGCCATCGGGGCCGCGGCAGCGCCGGTCACGCCCACCATGGCTCCGGCCGCGACGAGGGTGCTGGTCACGAACAGCGCCATCGCTGTTCGGGCATGATGTGGGGTGAGATGCCGGCTTTCGGGCGGGAGTGTGGTTCGCCAGAAGTGTGAGATCACGTGCGTGTCCAATCCGATCGGAATGCGCTGGCGCTTGCCCCGGTTGGGGGCACAACGTGCTCGTGAACGTATCGCACAGGCTGCACCCCCGTACAGTGTGCAGATTGCTCGGTAACCCGATCGTTACCTTGGTTTGCGCACAATCAGAGCCTCAGGCGCGTCCGATGCAGACCGGTCTGACTACCACAAGGTGAACTGGTCTGTCTCCAGTTTTCGATCGTAATTGCAGTGATTCGCGCCCCGGTGCAGCCGACAGACTGACAAACGAAGGCAAGGCCCCGACCAGAACGGTCGGCGCCTTGCCTTCGTGTTGCCGGGGCTGCTTACGCCAGGCGCGTCTGCAGGTTCTCAGCGAGCGAGGCGAGGAATTCCTCGGTGGTCTGGTACTTCTGCTCCGGGCCGACCAGCAGCGCGAGGTCCTTGGTCATCTTGCCGCTCTCGACGGTCTTGATGACGACGTCTTCGAGGGTCAGGGCGAACTCGGCCAGGGCCGGGTTGTTGTCGAGCTTCGCACGGTGCGACAGGCCGCGGGTCCAGGCATAGATCGAGGCGATCGGGTTGGTCGAGGTGGGCTTGCCGAGCTGGTGCTGACGGTAGTGACGAGTGACGGTACCGTGGGCCGCTTCGGCTTCGACGATCTTGCCGTCGGGGGTGGAGAGCACGCTGGTCATCAGGCCGAGCGAGCCGAATCCCTGGGCGACCGTATCGGACTGAACGTCGCCATCGTAGTTCTTGCAGGCCCAGAGGTAGCCACCCTCCCACTTCATGGCCGAGGCGACCATGTCGTCGATAAGGCGGTGCTCGTAGGTAAGGCCGGCCGCTTCGTACGCCGTCTTGAATTCGGTGTCGAAGATGTCCTGGAAGATGTCCTTGAACCGGCCGTCGTAGGCCTTGAGGATGGTGTTCTTGGTCGACAGGAACACCGGCACGTTGCGCTCGAGGCCATAGCTGAGCGTGGCCCGGGCGAAGTCGGTGATCGATGAGTCGAGGTTGTACATGCCCATGGCGACGCCGTCGCCGGGAGCCTCGAACACCTCGAAGGTCGACGGCTCACTGCCGTCCTGCGGGGTGAAGGTCATGCTGAGCGTGCCCTTGCCCTTGAAACGAAAGTTGGTGGCCTTGTACTGGTCACCGTAGGCATGACGGCTAATGATGATCGGCTTGTTCCAACCCGGCACGAGGCGTGGGATGTTGGAGATGACGATCGGCTCGCGGAAGATGGTGCCGCCGAGGATGTTGCGAATAGTGCCGTTCGGCGAGAGCCACATCTGTTTGAGGCCGAACTCTTCTACCCGCGCTTCGTCGGGCGTGATGGTCGCGCACTTCACGCCGACGCCGTGCTTCTGAATGGCGTAGGCTGCGTCGATCGTGATCTGGTCGTTGGTTTCGTCGCGCTTCTGAATGGAGAGGTCGTAGTACTCGAGGTCGATATCGAGGTACGGGTGAATGAGCGTTTCCTTGATCGCATGCCAGATGATACGGGTCATCTCGTCGCCATCGAGCTCGACGACTGTTCCCTCAACCTTGATCTTCGACAAAAAATTCTCCTCTTTGTTCAGTGTGGCCGTCACGACCATCGTCAATCTTACTAGAGACGGGCAACTATCTTCACATCGAGATAAATTTACAGATAAATTGCCGTCGCCAAAAACTCGCTCGACTACCGACGACCCCGGGCGCACGTTAGCCTGAACACATGGGTGAGCTGAAGCTGGAAGAATTATCCGCACGAAACATCGTTGCGGCCAATAACCTGAGCCTGAAGCCGGGCCAGGAGCAGTTCATCGCGCCGGTCTCCTATTCGGTGGCCGCGTCGGTGATCAACCCGGCTACCTCGTGGCAGCGCGTAGTGCTCCTCGACGGCGTCGTCGCCGGTTTCATCCACGGCAATTTCGACCCCAACTCCGAGCACGAAGAATTTCGCGCCTGCATCTGGCGCATCAACGTCAACGCGGAGACCCAGGGGCAGGGCGTCGGCAAGTTCGCCGCCGAAGCCCTCGCCACCGAGGCCCGTGAACGCGGATTCGACCACGTCAACGTCATCTGGGAGCCGGGCGCCGACGGGCCGGAGGCTTTCTTCCACCGGCTCGGTTTCGTCGATGTCGGCGAAACCCAGTACGGCGAGGTCATCGGCTCCCTGCAGCTGTGATTTTCTTTTGTGAGTGAGCCCGACGACTTCGTCTCCCGGGTGCTCGGCGTAGTCGATTCGATCCCGCCGGGCCGGGTGATGACCTATGGTGGTGTGGCCGCGCAGCTGGGTTCCCGCGCCGCCCGTGCCGTCGGTCAGGTCATGGCCCGGTACGGCTCCGACGTGGCATGGTGGCGCGTAATTCGCGCCAGCGGGCATCCGCCAATCGCTCATGCGGCCCAGGCGCTGCCGCACTACGAGGCCGAGCACACGCCGTTACTGCGGTCTGCCGCTGCCAGCACCATAGAAGCGGATGCCGCCTACCGCGTCGATTACCGCGCCGCGCGCTGGTCACCGTCTGCCTAACGCAATCGACCACGCCACGCAACGCAACGGATACCGCGCACATCGAGGTGCCGGGCCCCAACCCGGGCCCGGCACCTCGATGTGCACCTTTCGCCACTCAGCCTTGGGTGGCTTCGTTCGGATCTGGTATCGGCTCGGTTGGGCCCTGGTCCAGGCGGAACGGCGGGTATTCGTCGCGCATCAGCGCTGTGTAGGTGATGACGCGGTACACCCAGCGGTTGACGCCCATGATGGAATTGAACAGCGGCCGTTGGTACCGTCCGGTTATCAGCAGAATGACCCCGGCGACGACGACGAGCACGCCCAGCAGCGAGCTTTCATCGGTGTTCGCGCTATTGTCCCAACCGCCGTCGCCGCGCCACGGGTAGGCCCAGGTCGACATTCCACCGACCAGCACCGTGAGCAGCACGAGGTGCGGAACGGCCAGCAGCCATTTCACCAGCCACAGGCCGCGCGAGAGCACGGGGTCGAGGTGGCCGGTCAGGGCTGCCGGATAAATCACCTTCTTTGAGTCAGCGACTGAAACGGATGCTAGCGCAATGGTTCCCGCCGCTGCTGCCAGTGGCAGGACCGGCTGACCGGCGGCATCCGTTCTATTGAAGGCAAGTGGCTGGGGCTCACCTCGCTGGTCGGGCGAGACGCCTGCCTACGGTTCCGGCTTGAGATGGCGTCCGAGGCCGATGGCGCCGAAGACGACAAACAGCCCACCGATCAACAAGAGGATGCCGCCACCCACGAGAAGCGCCGCGGCGATCGGTCCGAGCCCGGGCTGGAGCCGTGAGCAGGGAATTAGGAGGAGTCAAGCCGAGTGGCGGTGGAGGGGTCAGATTGCTCATCATCTGGCGGCCTTTCAGAAATCGTTCATGCCGAGGGACGGAAAGTCCCTGTTCAGCATCGCCCACCTCCGCACGGCTGGCCAGTGACCAAAGGCCTGATTGCGGGCTCCTGTGCAGGGTGGCGGCGCGGTGCTACCGTGCTGGCATGCAAAGCGATCCGGTCGTCACCAACCCACAGTTCTACCGCGTAATTTTCGAGAACGACCGGCTGCGGGTGCTCGAATATCTCGACCGGCCCGGTCACGAAACCGTGCCGCACCGGCACCCCGACAGCGTCATGTTCACGCTCACCGCGTTCACCCGGCGGCTCTCGTCCGGTGGCCGATCCCTCGACGTCGACCTGCCGGAGGGGGTCGCGCGATGGCTCCCGGCACAAAAGCATTCGGGGACGAATATCGGCGAGACGGCCACTCACACCATTTTCGTGGAGCTCAAGGAACCCGCCCCGGACACACTCGCCTCCGGCACTCCGGAGCCCCTCGGCCTCCTCTCCAATTAGCCAGACTCGCTGCGCGTCATTTTCTGCAGAGGGCGGCGAGGCCTTTTCTGTGAGGCCGTCCAGCCGTTGGCGATCCGTGCGCGTAGTCAACCGGTCTCCCGGTCATGCTCGTAGGGTGTCCCGTTTGTCCGCCGCCCCTGCAGCGAGCATTTTCTCGATCGGGACATACGGGAATAGGGCGACCCCGAAACTTTGCGGAACGTCTTCGGCGCTCCGTGCGCGTTCGAGTGTCCCGGTGGGCGTCCGGCTTGTGGGACCCCGAGGCTGAACTTTTTGCGAGGGCGAGCGCACGCGTCAGCAAGAATTCCGGTCAGTAGGATTTATCCATGCAGTTGAAGGGGTACGAATCGTCAATAACGTTGGAACCTGATCGATATGAGTTCGCGAACCCTGCGGGTGATGAGTGGGATAACAATTGGCTGGTCATCAAGGGGGACGTATCGGCGCCTGACGCGGAGTGGCAATTTGCTGTTCCGTGTTTGACGACGTTTGAAGCGAAGCGCATTTCGGCTTGGCTGCGCGGCGTAGCCAACGGTGACGTCCCCGTGAGCGTCAGTGGAGACGCCGGGGTTGTGCCGTCACTCGAATTTACCGAACCAAATCTTGCGTTCAGTGTTGGCAGCTATCAGGACGGGTCGATATCGGTCAGGGTGCACTTTGCGCTTGAAAGCAGGCCCGTCGGCCAGAGCAGCGATGGCCGTGATCAGTTTTGGGTGGAAATTGCAGTGACGGCTGCAGATATCGACTCGTCGGCCAATCAGTGGGACAAGGCGCTCTTAGCCTTTCCGGACCGCTAAGCGTTCCCGTCGACAACGCCCGTGCCCACCGCCATAAGCCGTGGGAAATGCGAGAAGGCACAAAGCAGCGCACGGCGCTGCGAATCCTCATTGTCGGCGTTATCATCCTGATTCTCGCCGCGGTTCTCGTTACCACGAGCGGGGTTCTAGCGACGTGGTTGGATCCTGAACGCGAGACGAGTACTCATCTCACGCAGTGAACAGGCCGGCTCGGCCCGAGATAGCACGCTCTTGGGCTTCGACTCACGATCAATCCGCAAAACCGGGAACAAGTCGTGATGTCGATAGCCTACGAAGCCTGTAGGCGCGTTGAACGCGAGGTGTCTGGTCGAGCTCTCGCTGACCACTGGAGTTTGCGCGATGCTTCAATTCAGAGACCACATCAACAGGAAGAGAAGGCATGACCGAGGAACGTGTCGTTTCGCTGCTCACCGCGGCCAGAGAACATTACGCGGTGCCTGCGGCCACGACTCTGATGGAGGGGACGACCTTATTGGAAACATGGGGCGGTATCGAGCTGCCTTTCGACCGCTTTGCGGCGAATCTTTTCGACGAGTTCGTTGACGCGTCGCTGGCTACCTCCATGTTCACCATCCTGGATGCACCACTGCTCAAAGCCCGGGCAACTGCCGAAGAACGGCACATCTTCAGCGCAGATCCTGACGAACCCTTTGACCCGAACGAGTACGGTGCGGATCAGGCCGACTGGACGACGTACTCGCATCAGATGGAGACCCTCCAAAGAGCCATCATTATTCTTGAAGCTGCCCCGGCAGAACCTGACCGTGTCGGCAATTTTCGGGTCTACGGTGCAGCGCAGTGGTTACGGGAGAGCCTCTGGGCCGCGACAGGAATTGCGCCCCGCGATTCAGGATCGCCCGACGCGAATTCTTCCCTTTTTGGCGAAGCATTCACTTTGGCTGAACGAGACCCATTCGCTGCGGCGCCAATATAAACGCGGACAATGAGTAAGACGAGGTAGCCAGTCTGCTCGAGTGCTCAGTGCCAGCATCCTGTTGGGAATCGTCGACGCTGTTACATCCCCAAGGCATACCGCCGGGCATTGAGCAACTCGATCATCACGGCACGTGTCAGTCCGACCGGCATGATCGTCGACACTGCCCGTTCGGGGTTCCCTATCTGGAACTTGAATCCGCGTTGGACGGCGCAGATGTACTGATCGCGGACTAGCGTTTCAGGGAGGGCTTTGGCCGTGCCTTGAATCAGAGGATTCACTGATTTCGGCTGCCGGCCTCACTGTCATTTAGGCCGTGTGGGAGATACGGCGATGCTGCGAACAGTGAGTTCCTGACCACGTTGATTACCACGCGAGTCGTCTCAGAGAGTTCCCGCTGCTCGTCCCCGTTCGTTTGTAGTTGACGCTCGTGACTTTTGGCGGTCGGGTGGGTTCACGCTGAGGCGGTTGCCGTTGCTCGATGGAGTGGCCCACGCTGTTCCGGCGAGGATAAGAGCGATACCGAAATATCCGGCGGGGGCCACGCTGTCGTGAGCGATCGTGATTCCGACGATTGCGGCCCAGATTGGCTCGGTTCCGAGGAGAACGCTGACTCTGGATGGCGATGTGCGCCGGACTGCGCCCGTATGGTGAATTGAGACAGAGGTAAGGAGAATCTGTTTCATGACTAATCGTCGAAAGTTCAATGCCGAATTCCGTGCCGAGGCCGTGGATCTGGTGATTTCATCGGGTCGGCCGGTCGCGCATGTCGCCCCCGAAATCGGTGTCGTCGAGGGGACGCTGGGCAACTGGGTGCGCCTCTGGAAAGAGGAACACCCCGAGGCTGGTGCTGCCGAGCCAGGCCCGGTCGAGTGGGCCAAATACAAGGCCCTGCAGGCGGAGAATGCTGAGTTGAAAAGGGAGATCGAATTCCTGGGAAAAGTCAGCGCCTTCTTCGCCGCGAAACAACGATAAACGACTATTTCGTGTTTATCTTGGCGGTGAAGGCTTCCTTTCCCATCGACTGGATGTGCCGCAAGCTGAAGGTCTCACGGGCATCGTTCTACCGCTCGCTGCGGCCGGCTGTTCCGACGCCGACGCAGGTGCGTCACACTGTGCTGGACGCGCACGTGGTGCGGGTCTACGAGCGTGAGAAGGGCATGGCCGGCCGAGACCAGATCACCACCATTCTCGGTCAGGAAGGCGTCAGCATCGCCACGGGCACGGTCGGGACGATCCTTACCGGCCGCGGCCTACGGGCCGTGCGCATGCGGGCGTGGAAGAAGACCACGACCGTTGACCCAGACGCTCGAACCGAGCACATCCGCAATCACATGCTCGACGGGGACGGGAAGCGAGAGTTCATCTCGACCGTCCCGGGCACTCGATTCTGCGGCGACATCTAATGCCGACGTCGGCATTAGATGTCCCACGAGTAGACCTGGCCTGGCCCGTCGCCGTCAGCTCGGGGATCGCCCGCGCCGGATGGCGAGCCAAGCGGCGGCGGTCCTTGACCTGCTGGTTCTCGTTCAACACCCGATACATCGTTGATATTGAGCACAAGTACGTCCCGGCATCGAGCAGCTGCGCGTAGATCTGGATCGACGGCAGATCCACGAACGACTCCGAATTGACGACGTCAAGAATCTGCCGACGGTCGCTGTCACCGATCTTGTTCGCCGGGATCGGCGCCGGCCCGACCACCGGGATTCGTCGTTTTCGGGTCGCGGTCGCTCGAGGGACCCCGATCAATCGGGCGGCGACGCGAGTCGAGATTCCTCGGCTGGCCAGTTCGCGGTAGGCAGTCATTACGGCAACGCACGCGGTGTTTCGTCCCGCGAGCTCTTCGAAAGACTTTCGAGTAGCTCGTGCATTTTTGACATGATCTCCAACGCCACCCCCGTCGTTTCCAGGCGCTGCTCGGTCTTGCTCAACTGGCGGCGCAGCCGGGCGATTTCAGCTTGCTCCGGAGTTAACCGGCCAATCTTCTCTCCGGGTTTCTTCCCCGCAAGAACACCGGCGTCGCGCAGCTTGCGCCACTCGGTGATCTGCGAGGAGTAAAGCCCCTCGGAGCGCAGATACGCGCCGCCCTTGTTGTTCTTGATGGCCGTGTCATACGCGGCCAGGTAAGCAAGCTTCTACGCTGGGGTGAATGACCTTCTCGAGGTCGGGCCACCAGCTCGGGGTCCGGGACTACTCATATGACTATCGTCACGCAGGGCGATCAAAGACGGGCTGGACATGGTGATGATTCCTGATTCTCGCCCTACGTCACACGGCGGACTTGCTATTAGCTGCTGGCCTCACCCAACCCTGACGGTAATGATGAGAAGAGTCTTGAGGCTTGATTCCTAACTGGGGTATGTACAGTCCGGAACTTTAGTGACAGGATCTTCAGGATCTCGTCAGCCGACACCTAGCGGTGGCATGGTCTTGCTCGAAGGAACTTACACCTTCGAGAAACCCGACTATCTAAAGGCCCCTGTCTTGATTCCTGTCAAATTTCGCGTTGGTGCGATCATGGCCCTGAGTGCCATCGTTCTCGCTATGGGTGCTTCACCCGCTTCTGCCGCTACTAACTCGCTAACGATCACCCCCACCGAGTGGAACGTCGTCGGGTTGGACAGCAACAGTGTTACGTCAGGGCCCAACCAGTTTTCGGTTGGTACCAAGGTATGCAACGTAACCGGCACGCCGGTGACCGGTGTTGACGTGTCATGGAATTGGACGACTGCCAATACCTACATCAATCTCGACAGCACTTCGACAAAAAGTCTTCCCTCTATCGCTGCCAATTCGTGCATAAAGCTATGGTGGGCGGTCGAGATCACACGCAATGCGGCGGCCTACAACGCCAAACGTGGCTTCACGATTTCGGCTGCGGCCGCGGGAGTCATCACCGTGAGCACCCCGACAACACGCGAAATTTTCGTTGAGAAGCTCGTTTCTCAAAACCGCAATGCAGTGACCTCCGTGACGGGACCGACAAATGTTGTTGTCGGTCAGACAGTTACCTACTCACTGACGGGAAAGACTGCGACACAGGGTTACGAGCAGCTGTCCGCTGGGCCCTCACTTGACGGCACCATATTTGAAATTCTGTCCGTGACTGGCACCTATTCGCAGCCAGAAACAGGTGTCGGCGGCCTGCCGACCGCCGGTTTCTACGCCAACGCGTGCACGTGGAACCCGGTTACGACAAGTGGGTCCTATAGGTCCTGTCTAGGGACGGGCAAGGCAGGCGGCAAATCGATTGTGGTAACGGTCACGGCCTTGGTAAAAGCTCCAGGCACCGGTCTCGTCAATGCAAACGTCTACGACTATTCGGGCTCCTCGTACCACTACAACTCCGATCTCGGCACGTATACCAAGTCCGTCACCGCGACGAACCCGGTGGTTCAGTCTCCGCCGGTGGCTGTCGATGATGGGCCGATTGCGGTGACTTCGGATGTGGCCTGGACGGTTGATGTTCCGGCGAATGACACTGATGTTGATGGCGACCTGGATCTCACATCCGTCGCGGTCACGACACCGCCCGCTCAAGGCACGACGTCGGTCGACGTGACCACGGGTGTTGTCACGTACACGCCGTCGGGTTCGTTTGTCGGCTCGGACTCGTTCGAGTACCGTATTTGTGATGGGCGACCGGTGTGCGATACCGCCATGGCGACCCTCAACGTCACTGTAGTTCCGGTGGTTCAGTCTCCGCCGGTGGCTGTTGATGACAGCTCGCCGGCCGTCTCCGGTGTCACCTTAGTGATTGATGTCGTGGACAATGATTCGGACGTAGATGGAAATCTCGATGTCACGACCGTGTCGGTGACTGTGCCGCCATCACACGGTACCATCTCGGTCGACCCTATTTCTGGTGAGATCAGATACATCGCGGACTCGTTGTACACGGGGACCGATACGTTTACGTATGAGATCTGCGACACCACAGACCGTTGCGACACCGCAATCGTCACAGTCAGGATTACGGCTCCTCCGGCAACCAGTACGCCACCAGTTGCTGAGGACAAGGGACTGCCCCCGGTTTGGTTGACTCCTGACCTGTGGAGCTTCGTCTTCACTGAAAAGATGTCATCATGCCCAAGCCCTACCCACCCGAGTTTCGCCGTGATGTTGTCGCGGTCGCCCGGAAGCACGAAGCCCCGCTGAACCAGATCGCGAAAGACTTCGGAATTTCGGAGTCCTGCCTCATGAACTGGCTGAAAAAAGCCGACGTCGAGGAAGGCGTCAAGCCGGGTATGACCGAGAAGGAGTCCGCAGAACTGCGGGATGCGAAGAAACGTATCCGGCTGCTTGAGCAAGAAGCCGAGGTCATGCGCCGTGCCGTCGCCTATCTCTCCCGGGACGTCAACCCAAAATGATGTACCCGCTGGTCCGTGAACTGGCCGTCGACAGGATCCCTGTCACGGTGACCTGCCGGGTATTGAACTTCTCCAAGCAAGCCTTCTACCAATGGGTTCGTAACCCGGTGTCGCAACGCGATTGGGATGACGCCCACCTCACCAACGCCGCCTGGGACGCCCACCAAAACGACCCCGCGTTCGGTTACCGGTTCATCTCCGACGAACTGGGCCGCGCGGGCCTCGCTGCGGGTGAGAACCGAGTCTGGCGGCTCTGCTCCCAGCAGCGGCTGTGGAGTGTGTTCGCGAAGAAACGTGGCCTGACGCGGAAGGCTGGGCCGCCGGTGCACGACGACCTCGTCAAACGGAAGTTCACCGCGACGCGCCCGAACCAGCTCTGGCTGACCGACATCACCGAGCACCGCACCGACGAGGGCAAGATCTACCTTTGCGCCATCAAGGACGTCTACTCGAACAAGATCGTCGGCTACTCCATCGACTCCCGAATGAAAGCGTCGCTGGCCGTCGCCGCCGCCCGGAACGCGATCGGGCAGCGGACCATAGAGGGGACGATCCTGCACTCCGACCGCGGGTCGCAATTCCGGTCTAACGCCTTCGTCCGGGTGCTAAAGAACAACGGCATCACTGGATCGATGGGCCGCGTCGGCGCGTGTGGCGACAACGCCGCGATGGAGTCGTTCTTCGCGTTGCTGCAGAAGAACGTCCTCGACCGGCAGCGCTGGGCTACCCGGGACGAGCTCCGCCTGGCGATGGTGGTGTGGATTGAACGGACCTACCACCGCCGGCGACGACAACACGGCCTCGGCAAACTCACCCCGATCGAGTTTGAGACAATAAACATGGCTCTCAACGCCGCCTAAAACCACTAACCCCCAGAGTCAACTGAACTCGGGGCAGTCCCCAACGACGTGACCACGACTACCGGTAAACCAGTAGTCATCGATGTCCTCGGCAATGACACTGACCTTGATGGCGATCTTGACCCAACTTCGGTCTCGATCGTTGCCGGACCCAGCCACGGCACCGTCGATGTTGACCTTGATACCGGCGAGATTACTTATTCGCCCGACTCCAGCTACACCGGCACCGACTCCTTCACCTACAAAGTTTGTGACATTGACGGCAATTGCGACACCGCCACTGTGACAGTGAAGGTCGGCGTGTTAGTCGGCCCGCGAGTCGCTGCTGATCGATCTCTCGCAGTCACGGGCGCCGACCCTGACCAACCGATAATTCTCGCGACTCTGCTCTTCCTGACGGGACTTCTCCTCGTCCGCAAACGCCGCCGAATTCTCCCAGAAAGTCTCCTCGAGTAGATCACTCCACCACGACGGAGAAGGATATATCGACATGATTGCTCGCCTTCGCGGCGTTCCCGCGAAGCCACTGGCGAGAGTGTCTCTCTAACGGCCCTGCCAGCGGAACCACAGTACAAAGCACCCTCGGCGATTCGCAGAAGGGACCCGGATGAAAGTTCTCAGATAATCTGCGGGGACGTCTCGTATGGGGTTCCCGTTCTGGACTGCTGACGATGCCCCCGTCATGGCGACCATTGCCGCTCCGCAGCAGAGTCGGTACGTCGCGCGAAAGCGCCGCAGGGGTGTGCGGCAGCTTGGGCTCGCGGGCGAAGTGGGGAAGGTTTTCAGGAGCTGGGACTGCTCGGATCGGGCAATCGTCGCTGGCGTCCAGCCTGACGTTGCCCGAGCATCCAACCGGCACCGAATGCGAGTAATACCAGTCCGACAATGAACAACACGATCCCGATCTGAGTCCGTACCGAGAGTAGTCCGCCTGGCGGAAAGAATGTCGTATTACTAAGCGGCGCATAAGCGAACCAGCCGAAGCTCGCTGGTCCGCTCGGCAGCAGAAGGAGCACGAAACCGATGACGGCTGCCACTGCGCCGAAGACGACCATGAATACGCCCACCCGGCGCGAGGAGTTTGGTTTGAAACCCCCGCCTTGCCCAGCTTGCATCTCGCCCATGTGGCCATGCTAGAGGCCACGCATGGGATGCTCTCGCGGGCGAGGCTCGCTCAACCCCGCAATCTGCCAAAAAAGGCGCGTGGCCAACTGGGAAGAACGCATCAGAACATTCTGGCTTAAGGCCGGTGACGCCGACGCCATTCTCAGTTTAATGCAACTCCTGGTCGCCGAGCGACATGACGAAGATCCGGCCGCCCTCTACGAGTGGGCGTCGGTGCAAGACTTTCTTGGACGGGAGGCCGAAGCGATCCCGATCTACCGACGTGCGCTGGACCTTGGCCTCGACCATGTCCGTCGCCCTCAAGCTCTCATTCAACTGGCCAGCTCACTTCGCAACGTCGGAGAGACCACCGAAGCGATCAGGATTCTGGAAGGCATCGGACCCGATGCTACGGTCGCCGACGCAGGCGAAGCTTTCCTGGCTCTATCGCTCTTCGATGCAGGCCGCCCCGGCGACGCTTTACGAGTCGCCCTCAAGGCTTTAGGGAAGACCCTGCCCCTCTATCGTGGTGTCGTTGACCACTATGCCGACGCTATTGTCGACTCCAAATAAAACCGCCAGCCCTTCCAGTGAACGGAAGATTCGCTCGTCCCGTTGGGGGTTTGGCGGATTTAACCGGTCGTCGTAACACTCGATTTTTGTGAGGTGTTGTACGTGTGGTTGAAGAATGAGCTGGTTGAGAAACAGGCGCGGTTTTGGGTGTTGATGACTCAAGGCTCGACGCTGACTGCAGCGTGCGATGCTGTCGGGGTGAATCGACGAACTGGACGGCGTTGGCGTCAAGCAACGGGTGGGCGGATCCCTCTTCCTGAGACAGAGAGGTCGGGGCGGTACTTGTCCTTGGAGGAACGACTGCGGATCGCGGACTTGCACCTGGGTGGCACCGGCGTGCGGGCGATCGCTGCTCTGGTGGGCCGGTCTGCTGCCACGATCAGTCGAGAGCTGGCTCGAGGC
>NZ_PJJK01000069.1:0-20101 GCF_002929785.1 Cryobacterium sp. Y62
ACCAACGAATCCACCGTCCTCGTCGCCAAAGACTGCCACGCCAACCCCCACGGCCCCGGCTGCTAACCCCAGTTACGGCGGCCAGGGTTGGCGCGCAGTCTCCCGGTCGCGACTAAGCCTCGAGGTACGCGACCGCTTCAGCTGCGGACCAACCCCCGGGGTGCGCGGCGAGCAAGGCAGTGACCCCGTCCAGGTCGGTCCCGAGCGTGACCAGAGGTAGTTCCTCGTATCCGTCGCGCCGGGTCTGGCCGAGTCCAACGTTGGCGGTGAGTGCGTTGCAGAGGCATTTGCGGCCCGCAGCCTCCTCGGCGGAGCCGCCCTTCCGCACAAAAGTCGCAACCGGTTCGGCCGGGCACCGATAGCCGAGCACTCCGGGCGTGCGTTCGTAGGGCACTCGAAGGTACCCGAGGTCGCAAAGGCGCGGCCGCTCTTCGTACACGGTGGCATCGGACAGGGTTCCGGGTAGCGTCACGACCTTGAAGGGGAAACCCGTCGAGGACGCGAGCGGGTCGGTTCGAATCTGCAGCCCGGGGCCCCCTTGATCGTCGAGCAGCTGTGCACGCAGGGTCTCGTCGAGGCCTGACTCGGCTGAGAGTGCAAAGAGTGTGCCAACCTGAACGCCGGCGGCGCCGAGCGCGCGGGCGTCAGCGACGCGCTCGGGCGTGCCGTAGCCGCCAGCTACCCAAAACGGCAGCCCGACCGCAGCGACCTTAGCCAGATCGGCGTCATCCCGGGGGCCGTAGATTGGCTGGCCGTCGTCGTCGAGGGAGCCGCGGCCGCGCGGCGGTGCGTTATGTCCGCCGGCCCGCGGGCCTTCGATAATGAAGCCATCTGGACGGGTCGATACTTCCCGGGTCAGGTAAACGGCGAGCACATGGGCGGCGACGATCGCGAGGAACCGGGGACGCTGCAGTGCGGGCAGTCCCCCACCGGTCAGGGCTTCGGGATCGAACTCGACGGAGTACCGGGCCGTGGAATCCTCGACGTGCAGGTCGAGCGAGCGGGTCTCGTGCCGGGCTAGCCCGGTGAGCAGCGCCGGAATTTCCGCGGGGATTCCGGCTCCCATCAGCACATAATCGACACCGGCCAGCATGGCGCCGTAGGCCGCGCTTGGCGTAGCCAGCTGCACCTTCTCGAGAAAATTAATCCCAACGAGTCCGTCGTGGCCTTCTTTGGCCAGCCAGACCTCGGCAAAATTCGCGACGACGCACAGCTCAAGCGATTTCGCGAGCGGATGCTGGCTGAGCTTGGCGATTGGAAGGTACGGAGTTCCGGGAACGCGACCCCCGGCCCGAAAGTACTTCTGCAACACCCGGTTAGCGATCGCCGGCACCGGGAAGTGGGCCAGCGCGCGGCGCACGTGTCCACCCTCGTCGCCGTCCTGCAGGCGCCGGACAATGACTGCATCGAGTGCGGTACCGCTCACGACACCGAGCTGCCTCGCCTGGGACACCGCCCGGGCGAGCTGCCACGAGGAGACGGCAACGCCCATGCCGCCCTGGATAATGGTGGGCAACGCCGCCGCCGGGCGCGGTGTCGCAAACGCAGTCGTCTCGAGCAGAGTCATGGGCCAACCTTTCAGGAACGGGCACCACGGCTATGGGCCCCCTCGTAGCGTATTCCGGTGCATATTCCACCTCGCGAATACGTTCCGCGGTGTTACCTGATCGGGTAGTCGCGTGCCGGAGAGCCCACGTAGAGCTGCTGCGGGCGACCGATCTTGGTAGCCGGATCCTCGTTCATCTCGCGCCAGTGCGCGACCCAGCCGGGCAACCGCCCAATCGCGAAGAGCACCGTGAACATACGGGTCGGAAAACCCATCGCCTTGTAGATGACTCCGGTATAGAAATCGACGTTGGGGTACAAACGACGTGCCTTGAAGTAATCGTCGTTGAGCGCGATGTGCTCGAGTTCCTGCGCGATGTCGAGCAGGTCGTCCTTGACACCGAGAGCGGCAAGCACCTCGTGGGCGCTCTCCTTGACGAGGGTGGCGCGCGGGTCGTAATTCTTGTAGACCCGGTGGCCGAAGCCCATGAGCTTCACGCCCTGCTCTTTGTTCTTGACGCGTTCGACGTACTTCTCAACACCCTGACCGGATGCCTGAATCTCGCCGAGCATCGCGAGCACTGCTTCGTTGGCGCCACCGTGCAGCGGGCCGAACAACGCGTTGATTCCGGCCGAAACAGACGCGAACAGGTTGGCCTCGGTCGAACCGACCATACGCACTGTCGAGGTGCTCGCGTTCTGCTCATGGTCTTCGTGCAGCATCAGCAGGCGTTCGAGCGCTTTGCTGACGACCGGGTTAACCTCGTACGGTTCGGCCATGTTGCCGAAGTTGAGCTTGAGAAAGTTGTCGACGAAGCTCAGCGAGTTATCGGGGTAGAGAAATGCCTGTCCGATGCTCTTCTTGTGCGCATAGGCGGCCATGACCGGCAGCTTGGCCAGCAGACGGATGGTCGAGATCTCGACCTGCTCCGGATCCTTCGGGTCCAACGAATCCTGATAGAACGTAGACAGTGCCGAGACGCCGGAAGCGAGGACGCTCATCGGGTGTGCCTTGTGCGGCAGGGAGTCGAAGAAGCGGCGCATATCTTCGGGCAAAAGAGTGTGATGCCGGATGCGATCGTCAAAGTTGGCCAGTTCACTCGCGCTGGGCAGCTCACCGTAGATGAGCAGCCAGGCGGTCTCAAGAAAGTTCGAGTTCTTAGCGATTTGTTCGATCGGATACCCTCGATAGCGCAAGATGCCGGCATCGCCGTCGATGTAGGTGATCGCGGAGCGGGTAGCCGCCGTGTTCACGAAACCGTAATCCAGCGTGGTGAGGCCGGTCTTCTTGGTCAGGGTGGAGATGTCGATGCTTGACACACCGTCCACGCTGGTCAGGATCGGGAACTCTGCGCTGCCGCCGGGAAAGGTAAGCGTGACCTTGTTGGGGTCAGCGCTCATCGGTTCGCCGGATGTAATGTGCTGCGCAACGTCGGTCACGGAGCCTCCTCGGTTCTCACTGACGGATGAAATGTGGCGACGCGTCACTGAGCCGGCACTTTAACTTACTGCCGTGGTCGACTCCGTCGCCACTTCAGCCTAATCTGCCCGGCCGCCTACTGTTGCATCAGCCAAGAGTTCGGGCGGTTCGTTGGTGATCATCCACAGGCCAGTCGCGCAAGCGAGCGGCGGCAGCGGCGACGCGTTCGTCGGTCGCGGTGAGCGAGAAACGTAGGTGCTCGGGGTAGACGTCGCCATAGAACGGGCCGGGTCCGGCGAGGATTCCCAGGTAGGCCATCCGTTCGATAGATTGCCAGGCTGGTCGACCCTCGGTCGCCCACAGATACAGGCCGGCTTCGCTGCGGTCAATTCGAAAACCGGCCTGTTCGAGCGCTGGGCGGAACACAGCACGGCGCGCTCGATAGCGCTCCTTTTGCACGGCGACGTGCTCGTCGTCGCCGAGGGCGGCGATCATGGCCGCCTGCAACGGTGCCGGCAGCATGAGTCCGGCGTGCCTGCGCACGGTGAGCACCTGGCCCAACACGTCGCTGTCACCGGCAGCGAAGGCCGCACGGTACCCGGCCATGTTTGACTGCTTGCTCAGAGAATAGATCGCGACGATCTTGCGCTGATCCCCATCGATGATGCGGGGGTCGAGGATACTCGGGATCGGCTCGGTGTCATATGGGGCGTCCCAGCCGAGTTCGGCGTAGCACTCATCGTTCACGATCACGGCGTCGAGTTCGCGCGCGCGGGCGACGGCGGCGCGCAGCTCGTCGACCGAGAGCACCCGCCCGTCGGGGTTGCCCGGGCTGTTCAGCCAGATCAACTTGGTCGAGTCCGGCCATTCGGCAGGGTCGTCGGAGGCTAAAGGCGTGGCGCCCGCGATGGCGGCGCCGATCGCGTAGGTCGGGTAGGCGGCAAGCGGATGCACGATCGTGTCACCCTCCCCGAGGCCGAGCATGAACGGCATGAGCGCGACGAGTTCCTTGGAACCGATCGTGGGCAGCACGTTGTTCGGCTCCAGGCCGGTCACCCCGCGGCGCCGGGCGTACCAGGCGATGATCGCCTGCTGCAAAGCGGGCGTGCCGACGGTTTGCGGGTAGGCGTGGGCATCCGTCGCCGAGCGCAGCGCCTGCTGCACCACGTCGGGCGTGGGGTCGACCGGTGAACCGATCGAGAGGTCGACGATTCCATCGGAGTGCTGGCGGGCCTGAGCGGCAAACGGGACCATCTGGTCCCAGGGGTAATCAGGGAGGGGCTTGAGCATGAAGACCGCTTAGTGCTGAACCTGCGGCGGCAGTGCGGAGATGACGGGGTGGTCCTTCGCGAGCACGCCGACCTTGGCTGCGCCGCCCGGGGAGCCGAGGTCGTCGAAGAATTCGACATTGGCCTTGTAATAGTCGGCCCATTGTTCGGGCAGGTCGTCTTCGTAGTAGATGGCTTCGACCGGGCAGACCGGTTCGCAGGCGCCGCAGTCGACGCACTCGTCCGGGTGAATATAGAGGGAGCGTTCGCCCTCATAAATGCAGTCCACCGGACATTCGTCGATGCAGGCACGATCTTTCACATCGACGCACGGAAGAGCGATCACATACGTNCTTGGGATTCCCTTCGAGAGCGGACTTCTGATTCTACGCCCCACAGCTCTGGTGCGGCGGTCGCCGGCGCGGCGGCAACTTCGGCCAGGCCAACACAAAGGCCGCGATCAAGGCCGGAACCACGGTCCACAAGGTCCCCGGCAGGCCAGCCGGCACGAGCACCGACCCACCGGAACCGCGCAGCGACAACACGAAAATCGTCACCAGCAGCCCGGCAGCTGCCAGCACAACCACGAACCGGTCGCCGATCACGAGACGCAGGCCGAGCAGCAGGGCAGCGATCGCCACGAATGCGATCGTCAGTCCGATCGGCAACGCGATGTCAAACAGCGTGAGCGTGGCCTGGTGCGCGATGGTTCCCAGCACGCCAAAAAGGATACCCACGAGAAGGCCGCCAAGACCGGCCAGCGATCGATGCGCGACCGTGAGGCGCGCAGGCCGGGAGGCGGGCGGCGGCGGAGCCGGGTGGGGAGCATCCGTTTGCAGAAAGGTTTCGGTGTCGGTGATCACGTCGGTCGTGCCGTCGGCGAGGGCGCGCAGGTGGTCGGTAACGTTCCAGCGCGCAGGGAAGTGCGCCAGCGCCCGCAGTTTCTGTTCCAGCTGAGCGCCCACGTCGATCGCCACCAGACGCTGTCCGGGCGACTGTCGCACCGTGCGGGCCAGAAACACGGGTAGGCCGGCCTCCTGTGCGGCAACGGTGGCCGCTTCGCGCAGGGCATTATCGACGGCGCCAACGACCAGGGCAGTCGCACCGAGTTCGTCAATTTCGTTTTGCAGAGCGCTGCTGATCTCCAGCCCGTGCCGCAGCTCATGCCAGCTGCGCGCGCCCAGGGCGGCCAGTGCGGCCGGCACCGCCGCGGCATCCGCTTCGGTCAACGCTGTGGCGTAGAGCACGACGACCCGCGCCCCGTCGGCGCGCAATCGGGCGATCGTGCCGCCGGTCAGCGCGGATTCATCGCCCGGTCGGTCATGCACGAACAGAATCCGCTCACCGCTGCCGGACATGACCATCATGCGCACGCACCGTTTCTGCTCTGCTGGTTGTTGATTACGGGTCCAATCGTAACTAGACACGGTAACGATCCACGGGCTAGAGTCAGTTTCGGTAAGGTTAGCCTTACCAAAATTTACGCCCGAACCCGATGAGGAACCCCCGTGCTCGCAAACTACCTGATCGGCCTGCGCGAAGGCCTTGAGGCCGCGCTGATCGTGACAATCCTCATCGCCTACGTCGTGAAGATCAACCGGCGCGACGTGCTGCCGCGCATCTGGATCGGCGTGAGCCTGGCAGTGCTCCTCGCCCTCGGCATTGGGGCTCTGCTCACCTACGGCACCTACGGGCTCTCGTTCACCGCGCAGGAGACCATCGGTGGAGTACTGTCGATCGTCGCGACCGGCCTGGTGACCTGGATGGTGTTCTGGATGCTGCGCACCGCACGCGACCTCAAGGGGCACCTGCAGGGCAACATCGACAAGCACCTCGTCGGCGCCGGCCTCGGCCTCGTTCTTGTCGCCTTTCTCGCGGTCGGCCGGGAAGGCATCGAGACCGCCCTGTTCATCTGGGCGGCCGTGCAGGCGACCGGCGCCACGACCCTGCCCCTGCTCGGCGCGGCCCTCGGTATCGCGACGGCGGTCGGTCTCGGCGTTCTGATTTATGCCGGCATGCTCAAGATCAACCTCTCGAAGTTCTTCACCTATAGCGGGGCCATTCTGATCATCGTGGCCGCCGGTGTGCTCGCCTACGGCGTGCACGACCTGCAAGAGGCCGGTATTCTGCCCGGCCTGAACGCCCTCGCCTTCAATGTGAGCGCCGCTGTTCCGCCGGACAGCTGGTACGGCACCCTGCTCAAAGGCACCCTGAACTTCTCCCCCGCCACGACCTGGCTGGAGCTGTTCGTCTGGCTGGCCTATGCCGTGCCGACCCTGACCCTCTTCATCAGAAAGAGCCGCCACGGTCGCACGAGCCCTCGCCCGGTTCAGGCCGCACTCCAGACGCCGGCGCCTGTTCCGCTTGCCGCGCACTGACTTCTCGTTTCTCTGCCAAAGGATTTTCATGCCTCATGTCTTGCGTTCTGTCCGCCTGCTTGGCGTCGGCGTTCTCGGCGTCACCCTGCTCAGCGGCTGCGTCGCCAACAACCCGGCAGCTTCGCACACGGCCCTCACCGTCGACAGCAGCGCGACGAATTGTGCGGTATCAGCGAATGAGGCGCCGGCTGGCAGCATCCGCTTCTCGGTCACCAATTCCGGTGACCAGGTGACCGAGTTCTACCTGCTCGCCGACGACGGCCGACGCATCGTCGGCGAGGCGGAGAACATCGGACCCGGCCTCAGCCGCGACCTCGTCGTGCAGCTCGACGCCGGCAGATACTTCACCGCCTGCAAGCCGGGGATGGCCGGCGACGGCGTCGGTAAGGCCGAATTCACCGCCACCAAAACGGATGCCGCTGCCACCGTCGACGTCGAGCGCGCCGCCCAGATCGACAGTGCCAACTCCGACTACGCCGTGTACGTCAGCGATCAGATCGACCAGCTCGTCACCGGCACCGACTCATTCGCTGCCGCCTATATGAATGGGGACGACGACACGGCCCGCAGCCTGTACGCGAAGACTCGCGTGCACTGGGAGCGGGTAGAGACCATCGCCGAATCGTTCGGCGATCTCGACCCCAAGCTCGACCTGCGCGAGGCCGACCTCGAAGAAGGCCAGGACTGGACCGGCTGGCACGCGATCGAGAAAGACCTCTGGCCAGCCGAGGCTGAAGCCGGGTTCGAGGCCTACAGCGCCGATAAGCGCAGAGCCCTCACCGAGCAGCTCGTCGCCGATACTCAGACCCTGCACACGAAGGTACAGGGTCTGAGTTTCACGCTGTCGCAGCAGACCAACGGTGCCATCGGCCTGCTCGATGAGGTCGCGACCGGCAAGGTCACCGGTGAAGAAGAGACCTGGTCGCACACCGACCTCTGGGATTTTCAGGCTAACGTCGATGGCGCCAGGGTGCTCTACGACGGCGTGCGCCGACTTCTGCTGCAGACGGATCCCGACCTGGCCGCTTCGCTCGACACCGAGTTCGCCTCCCTGCAGACGCTGCTCGACGCCCAGCGCGTCGGCGATGGATTCAAGCTCTACACCGACCTCACTCCGGCCGAGATTCGCGCCCTCGCCGACCAGGTCAACGCGCTCGGTGAGCCGTTGAATCAGCTCACCGCCGCGCTCGTACTGTGACGCGCAGCCTGAAGAACAGCAGCTCACGCCCGTATAGGGCCGAATCCGGCAACGAGTCGAGCGATACCTTTTCCGCCGGGCCCACGTCAGCACGCGGTCTGTCGCGGCGCGGGCTCCTCGGCCTCGCCGGGGCCGGTGTCGCCGGGATCGGGCTCGGTGTAGCCGGGGAAAGAGCTGCGGTGGCGGCGTCGTCGGCATCGGGGTCGGCATCCGCTTCGGCGGTCTACCCGTTCTACGGCAGCCAACAGGCCGGAATCGTCACGCCGGCGCAGGATCGCCTGCACTTCGCCGCCTTCGATGTCTCCGCCGGCACCACGCGCGCCGAGCTGATCGAGCTGCTGCAGGACTGGACCATCGCAGCCGCCTCGATGAGCGCTGGACGAGACGTCGGCGAGTATGGCGCGGTCTCCGGCCCGTACGACGCGCCGCCTGAAGATTCTGGCGAGGCGCAAGGCTTGCCAACGGCTGGGCTCACGATCACGTTCGGTTTCGGTCCGACCCTGTTTGAAACAGCGGATGGCGTCGATCGCTTCGGCATCATCAGCCGCCGGCCGGCCGGGCTGACGCCGCTTCCGCACTTTCCCGGCGACGACCTCGACGAGGGCCGAAGCGACGGCGACCTGTGTATCCAGGCCTGCTCGAACGACCCCCAGGTGGCCGTGCACGCCATTCGCAACCTGTCCCGCATCGCGTTCGGGCGGGCTGGCCTGCGCTGGTCCCAGCTCGGCTTCGGGCGCACCTCGTCGACGTCAACGACCCAGGCCACCCCGCGCAACCTGTTCGGATTCAAGGACGGCACCTCCAACATCAAGGCCGAAGAGCCGGAGGTCGTCACTGACCAGGTCTGGGTGTCGGTGTCCGACGGCCCGGCGTGGCTGGCTGGCGGCTCCTACCTGGTGGCGCGGCGCATCCGCATGACCATCGAGACCTGGGACCGCTCGTTTCTGAGCGAGCAAGAGGCCGTGTTCGGTCGCACCAAGGGGTCAGGGGCACCGCTCTCCGGCGGCACCGAATTCACCGAACCCGACTTCGTTCTGGCCGGGCGGGAAGACCAGCCGCTCATCAGCGCCGCCGCGCACGTGCGGCTCGCGCATTCGACCCAGAACAGGGGCATTAAAATACTGCGCCGCGGCTACAACTTCGTCGACGGCAATGACGAACTGGGCCGGCTCGAAGCCGGGCTGTTCTTCATCAGCTTTCAACGGTCACCCGCCCAGTTCACTGCGGTGCAACTCAACCTCGCCAAGCACGACGCACTCAACGAATACATTCGGCACGTCGGCAGCGCCCTGTTCGCCGTTCCCGGCGGTATCCCCGACGGTAGTTTCGTCGGCGCAGCCCTGTTCGCCTAACGACTCAAAGACAAAAGACCCAAAAACCCAAAAAGTGGATGCTGCACTCGCGTCTCCGCGTGATCTCACGTCGTCACGCCACCGAGCGGTGAGTTTCGGGGCCATTTAGCTTTGTCGACGATTTTGGGACCGTGACTCCCGGGTCGGCGAGAGGTAACGCGGGAAGCCCCCGCAGCCGAGGCTGCGAGGGCTTCTGCGAGAAAGCAGGTAAGAGTTAGTTCGCGTCCATCTTCTTCACGCGTGAAACCTGACGTGAGCGAGCGGATGCCGTCAGCTCGACCTTGCGAATACGCACGGCGGCCGGGGTGACCTCGACACACTCGTCTTCGCGAGCGAATTCGAGGCACTGCTCGAGCGAAAGCACCTTGGGCGGTGTCATCGACTCGAACGTGTCGGAGCTGGACTGACGCATGTTGGTCAGTTTCTTTTCCTTGGTGATGTTCACGTCCATGTCGTCGGCGCGCGAGTTCTCGCCGATGACCATGCCCTCGTAGACCTCGGAGGTCGGCTGCACGAAGAACGACATGCGCTCCTGCAGGTTGATGATCGCGAACGGGGTGACCGCGCCGGAACGGTCGGCCACGATAGAACCGTTCGTGCGGGTGTTGATAGTGCCGGCCCAAGGCTCGTAGCCGTGCAGGATTGCATTGGCGATACCGGTACCGCGCGTGTCGGTGAGGAACTGGGTGCGGAAGCCGATCAGGCCGCGCGACGGAACGATGAATTCCATGCGAACCCAGCCGGTGCCGTGGTTCGCCATGTTCTCCATGCGACCCTTGCGGGCGGCGAGCAGCTGCGTGATGGCGCCGAGGTACTCTTCGGGAGCGTCAATGGTGAGGTGTTCGAACGGCTCGTGCACCTTGCCGTCAACGCGCTTCACAACTACCTGCGGCTTACCGACGGTGAGTTCGAAGCCCTCGCGGCGCATCTGCTCGACCAGGATGGCGAGGGCCAGTTCTCCACGACCCTGCACCTCCCAGGCGTCCGGACGTCCGATGTCGACGACCTTGAGTGAGACGTTTCCGACGAGTTCGCGGTCGAGGCGGTCCTTGACCATGCGGGCGGTGAGCTTGTGGCCCTTGACCTTACCCATGAGCGGCGAGGTGTTGGTACCGATGGTCATCGAGATGGCCGGGTCGTCGACCGTGATGGTCGGCAATGGGCGCACGTCATCTGGGTCGGCGAGGGTTTCACCAATGGTGATGTTCTCGATACCGGCGACGGCCACGATGTCGCCGGGGCCGGCGCTCTCGGTCGGGTAGCGGTCAAGCGCCTTGGTGATGAGCAGCTCGGTGATCTTCACGTTGCTGACGGTGCCGTTCTGCTGCACCCAAGCCACGGTCTGGCCCTTCTTGATGGTGCCCTGGAAGATGCGCAGCAGCGCGAGGCGGCCGAGGAACGGCGAGGCGTCGAGGTTGGTGACGTGCGCTTGAAGGGGGTGCGTGTCATCGTAGGTCGGTGCCGGGATGTGCTTGAGGATCGCATCGAACAACGGCTCGAGGTCGTCATTGTCGGGCAGTGTGCCGTCTTCGGGCTTATTCCAGCTGGCAGCACCGTTACGACCGGAGGCGTAGACGACGGGAACGTCGAGGACGGCGTCGAGGTCAAGGTCGGGAAAGTCGTCGGCCATGTCGCTCGCGAGGCCGATGAGCAGGTCCTGGCTCTCGGCCACGACCTCATCGATGCGCGCGTCAGGACGGTCGGTCTTGTTGACCAGGAGAATGACGGGGAGCTTGGCCTCAAGCGCCTTGCGGAGCACAAAGCGGGTCTGCGGCAGCGGACCCTCTGAGGCGTCAACCAGCAGAACGACGCCGTCAACCATGGACAGGCCACGTTCGACCTCACCACCGAAGTCAGCGTGGCCCGGGGTATCGATCACGTTGATGGTGATGGGACCCTCAGTCGCGTGGATGCCCTTGTACGAAACCGCCGTGTTCTTGGCGAGAATCGTGATGCCCTTTTCGCGCTCGAGTTCGTTCGAGTCCATCGCGCGCTCTTCGACGTGGGAGTGGTCCGCGAAGGAGTCGGTCTGCTTGAGCATCGCGTCGACCAGGGTTGTCTTACCGTGGTCAACGTGAGCAACGATTGCAACATTTCGGAGGTTATTGCGTGTAGCAATCGCCATAAAAATAGATCCTTACGAAGAATGAGTGCCGCAGAGTTTCGCGCGCGACGAAGAATGGATACCAGGGGTCATAATGTGACCCAAAGTACTATCCTACCGTATGGTTTCGACGCTCCGGCGGGGAAACTAGTCACGCTCTTGGGGAAGGCCCTGCGTTTCTCTGACTCGCCGGGTTCTGACTGGTGCCAGGCGGTCGTGGTCAGGGCTGAGCGGGGATCCAGCTGTTGCCTGTAGGGGCGTCGAGTAGGACTTCGAACTCGTTCACTGCCTGTTTCCTGGCCGTGGACATCACGGAACGGATGACCACGATGTGTTCTGCGCCTGCGATTGAGCGTAGACATCCCGAGATTTTTTGGCGGAACTTGACCATTCTGATGTCGCGTTCGGCCTGATTTTTTCCGAACGAAACCGTGAAGTCGGTGGTGAAGCACAGCACGTCGGCTTGGTGTAGCCCCAACCTGTTGAGAAGTCGCCGCGGCTCCGCTTGCGTTATACGGTCCCCGGTTTTTGGGTGAACGAGGGCCGGAACTGTTCATCACCGGTCGTGGCGATTTCCGCATATCCCTGGCGGACTGCTTTGAGCGCTGCGTTCGAGACGCCGGTGTCTCCGCGGGCTTTGGCCGCTTAAACTTGCTGATGCGTGCCGAAGAGGAATTCGCTCATCCGTTTCGCCCACCCCGCCTCTGGGGTGTCTTCAGTGATTCTCTGTAACTCGCGGAGGTGGTGGGCGTTGCATAAACCATGGCTTGCGGCGGTGAAGGTTTTGTTGGGCTCCTACCCGTCGTGGACCATGACCCCGGTGAATGACTGCAGCACCCCACCGTTCAACATGCCCGCCAGTCCCCGTTTCGGGTCGATATGGAACACGGGGTTCTGGAACAGATCGTTGAGCACTGCCGCGGTGCGGGCAGCTGCAGATAGTGCACGTTGATCAGGTAAGCGCAGACCGCGCGCACCCTCGTTCCGTAGGACACCGCACATTTTACGTCAGCCGGGAACACGCCCGTGGTAACGATGTCACACCGGCATAGCTTCTCGATCCGTCGGTGCTCGACAGTTTCCGCCCTGATCGGCGCGACGTCAACGACTTGCCGCTTCGCAGCGATGGTCCAGGTCACGCCATGCGATGAACTCCCACAGCCGCGGCAGCTGGTGGGTTTATAGCGGAGAACCCAGCCGGTATTGTCGTCATCGACCCGAAGCGCCACTGCCGCCGCCCTGTTTTCTCTGCGGTTTACCGGAAGATTCACGAAGCGATCGGGCCTTGCTGGCGGTCTTGCTGAAGCTGTCCGTGCTGGGCGGTTTCGAGCAGATTATCGAGTTCTTATCCAGCCGGGAACCCAACGTGGCATTCTCTTGCTCGAGACGATCAACCCGTTTCTCCAATCGATCAACTCTCGCTTTGAACTCCGCCTGGTCACCAACGTTTCCTTTCATCAGGTCGGCGACCGTGCAAAGTAACTCGCCATGCAGGGGAACCCTGACGATGACGTCATCGTTGCAGAGACAAAGTCCAAAATATTCTTGAATCGCCGACAACTGCAAAACCCACCACAGAGAACCTGACTTGTAACCCGCCGGGATCCGCCGGTCGAGGCTCTCCCGTCAGTCGACCGCAGTGCGCATCAGGGCAAGTCGCAGCTGCCGTCGATCGCGCTGCGCGTCGGGGTCCGGCACGGGAATTGCCGCAATGAGTCGCTGGGTATACGGGTTCGCCGGTGCTCGCAGAACGTCGTCACGTGAACCGGTCTCCACGATCCTCCCCTTGTGCATGACGGCAATGCGGTCGGCCATGATGTCGATCACGGCGAGGTCGTGGCTGATGAACAGGCAGGCGAATTTCATTCTCTCCTGCAGTTCTTTGAGCAGTGTCAGGACTGTCGCCTGCACTGAAACATCCAGAGCGGATGTCGGCTCGTCAGCGACCAGCAGGAGCGGGCTCAGGCTTAGAGCCCTGGCGATACCGACCCGCTGCTTCTGCCCGCCAGACAATTCGTGCGGGTACCGGTTGCGGTACGACCGTGGCAGTTGCACGCTGTCCAGGAGCTCCTCGACCCGCAAGCCGAGAGCCTTTCCGCGCGCTTCACCCGCGAGCTTGAGCGGCTCACCAATGCTGTCGCCGATGGAGAGGCGCGGATTGAGTGAGGAGGACGGATCCTGGAACACGATTCCGACGCGGCGACGAAGCCCGCGCAAGTCCTTGCTCGAGGCATGGCTAATGTCGCGTCCGGTCACGATGAGCGAGCCCTCTGAAATGGGCTGCAGTCCGACGGCGGCTCGCCCGACGGTTGTTTTGCCTGATCCGGACTCGCCGACGAGGCCGAGAACCTCACCGGGGCTGATGCTCAGGGAGACGCGGTCAACGGCCTTGAACGCCTTGATCTTGCGGCGTTGACCGAACTCCACAGAAATATCGTCCATACGCAGGGCTGCGTCGGGTGATCCCGGCCGGTCGGCGCGTGTGGTCCGGTCGGTGGTCGTGACGGGGCCCTGTTCCAGTGCCTCCATGAGCGCGGCCGACACGTCGATGGCACCGGTCGCGTCGTCCGGGCCGAAACCGAACCCGAGACGGGGCACGGCCGCCAGCAACGCTCGCGTATATGGGTGCTTAGGGGCAGAGAAGATCTGATGCACCTCCCCCGCCTCTACGATCTCTCCGTCTTTCATGACCACGATGTCGTCGGCGAGGTCGGCGACGACACCCATGTCGTGGGTGATCAGCAGGACGGCACTATTGAGCTTGTCGCGCAGGTCGCGCAGCAGCTCAAGGATCTCGGCCTGCACCGTGACGTCGAGTGCCGTAGTCGGCTCGTCGGCGATGAGCAGCATCGGGTCGCAGGACAACGCCTGCGCGATCATGGCCCGCTGCCGCTGACCACCGGAGAGCTGGTGCGGATAGGAGTTGTAGGCCTTCTCAGGGTCGGGCAATTCGACCATGGTAAGCAGTTCGATAGCTCGAACACGCGCGTCAATGGGGCGCATTCCGGTGTGCACCCGAAGTGTCTCAACGATCTGGAACCCGATCGTGAACACCGGGTTGAGCGCCGTCATGGGCTCCTGGAAGATTGCGGCGACCTTGGCTCCACGCACCTGCCGCATGTGGCCGGAGGTCAGGCCACGCAGTTCCTCGCCGTCGAGTTTGATACTGCCGGTCACCCGGGAGTTCCGGGGAAGCAGGTCGAGGATGGCCATTGAGCTCGCGCTCTTACCCGACCCCGATTCGCCGACCACCGCGAGAATCTGACCGCGCCGGATCGAGTACGAGAGATTCTTCGCCGCCGGCACCCAGTCGCGTCCCACACCGAACTCAACGCCGACTTTGATCATTTCGAGCACCGGAGCGGTACCGGGCTCAGGAGCGGTTACTGAAATGTGAGTGGTCATTTGAGGACCTTCTTCTGGCGACGTGGGCGGAACCGGCGCTGACGCGGGTCGAACGCGTCGCGCAGTCCGTCGCCAATGAAGTTGATGCAGAGGGCGAGCGTGATGATGAACAGGCCCGGCCACCAGAACAGCCAAGGCCGATGCGCGAACGACGATTGATTTTCGCTGATAAGTCGTCCGAGCGACACGTCTGGCGGGCGCACGCCCAACCCGAGAAACCCGAGGGCAACCTCGAGCAGAATAGCGCCGGCCATCAGCAGTGTCGCCGCAACGATGACCACGCCGATGGCGTTGGGGAGGATGTGTTTGAAGATGATGCGTGCGTCGGATGCCCCCGCAACGCGAGCGGCCTCGACGAACTCGCGCTCCCGCAGGGTGAAGAATTCACCGCGAACCAGTCGAGCCAGAGTCGTCCAGGTGAACAGGCCGAGGAGAATTCCGAGGATGACCGGACCATCGATGGCACCTCCGAGCGTGCTCGCGATCGAGCCGACGAGGGCGCCGATCACGATCACCGGGATGATGATGATGAGGTCGGTGAACCTCATCAAGATGGCGTCGATGACGCCGCGATAGTAGCCGGCAACGGCCCCAATGACGGTGCCAATCACAGTGGCCAGGATGCCCACAATGAACATGACCGTCAACGAATTTTGTATGCCGCGCATGGTCATGGCGAAGTAGTCCTTGCCAATACGGTCTTGGCCGAACGGATGCTCGCCGAGAAAGACGCCCTCACCCCCGAGCCATTGTGGCACCACAGACATAGTCGGCCGGCCGCCGTCGATGAGCGGGTTGAGCTGGTTATAGGTGAGGTGCCACCAACCCGGTATCGACCCGACACCAACCACTGACCATGACAGCACGGTGATGAACGCGACGATCAGGATCGACACGAGCGCGATTTTGTGCTCAACGAACCGACCAAAGATCAGGCGGGCCTGGCTGTGACCGACCTGTTCGGTCTTCTTTTCCGTCTCGAGCACCTGCGTCATCAGTGGGTCCTCACTCTCGGGTCAAGCGCCGCATACGATAGATCGGCGATCAGGTTGGCGATCAATGCGACGATGGAGACCACCACGAAGTAGGCCATAACGGGGTTGGGGTCGACGTTGCTCAGTGAGCGGATGAACAGTTGCCCCATTCCGCTGATGGCAAACACCTGTTCTGTGATGATCGCGCCACCGATGATGGCGCCGATGTCGGCCGCGACGAGCGTCGCGAGCGGGATGAGGGCGTTGCGGAAGGCGTGTCGAACAATGACGGTTCGTTCGTCGAGCCCCTTAGCTCGGGCCGTTCTGATGTAGTCCTGGTCGAGCACATCGAGCATGCCGGAGCGAACGTATCGGGTGTAACCGGCCAGTGAGATCAGCGTGAGCGAAATCGTGGGCAGCAGAAAATGCGTGAAGGTATCGATCCCCATGATCCAGATATCACCATCCAGCGTCGGTGTGCTCGATCCGACCGTGGCGATGGGACGACCACCGATGGCACGGTCGGCGGTGTACAGGGCCCAGGACTGCATGAAGCGATCAATGAGCAGCAGCCCACCGGATAACACCGCGGTAATCGCGCCGATGCGCATGCTGACGGCGCGATCGTCGCCGCCGACGAGCCATCCGCTGGCCAGTCCCACCACGAGGGTGGCGACGACGAGAATGCTGATCGTGGCCCAACTCGACATGTCGAACAGGTTCTGCAGGGTGAAGTAGGCGATGACGGCCAGGCCGGCGTTAATGAGGGCGGTGGTCATGGCGCGGCGGTCCTTGAACCCGGCAATGAGCCCGGTGACCAAAACCGCGATGCCGAACGCTGATACGGCGATCATCACCGCTCCAAGCCCCGGGTTGCGGAACCAGTCACTCAAGTTGAAGAACACCAGCAGTGCGGTCGTTGCCAGCCCGGAAATGACAAAGACGATTACGCGACGCCGCCGCGGGCCGGCGACCATGGCCTGCCAGATGATTCCGGCAACCACGGCGATTCCCAGAATGGCTGGCAAGGAGATCACCGGTTGGGCCAGAAAGTCGTTGAAGCCGATCGCGAGGAATTCCTTGAGCAGGACAGCGATCCAAAAGGCCGGCATCGAAAACAGCAGAAAGATGATGAACGTGACCGAGTAGTCGAATCCGGTGTTGTGTCGCAGGGCCGAGACGATGCCGATCGTGATCCCAACGACGATCGCTAGGAGCGTGGCGCCCGTGATCAGCTGAATCGTGGAGTCCAGGGCCATCGGGATCAGGTCGGTGACCGGCTGGTTGAGGATGTTCACGCCGAGATCGCAGGAATTGGCCATCGGGATGAGGCACTTTGCAGCTCCGGCAAGCCAGCCAAAATAGCGCAAGGGCGCCGGCACATCGAGGTTGAGTTGGTCGGAACGCAGCTGAATGAGCAGGTCCCGGTTGGGGTCGCGGCTGCCGCGAAGTTCCTCGAGCGGATCGCCCGAGAGCGCCGTCAGAATGTACATGATAAAAGATGCTCCGAGTAGGAGCAGGGCGGAGACGAAAACTCGCCTAACAATAAAGCTCAACATTGCTCTAATGAACCTCGCTTGGCCGGGTAGACGGAGCGACATCTTTGTCGTCCGTCGGTCTACGCATGGAAACGTGCAACCCCGCACAGGGCGCGGGTCAGATCGGGGTCGAACACGAGCGGAAGGTAGGTGCGTCGGGGATCGTGATCCCCGACGCACCTATGTTATCTGCGCTGAGCTAGCTCAGTGGCACTAGTTACCTACGAACGGATGCCGGAATCTGGTTACGCAGCCATCGTCCAATCCCAGAAGTTCCAGATCGGGCCAGTCTGCCAAGGGCTGTACTCAATACCGTCGACGTTCGGGCCAAAGGCGATCACGCCGGGCAGGATGTACATCGGAAGTCCGAAACCACCCGCCCAGAGCGCCTTCTCCACCCCAACCTGCAGTTCGACCTGAGTCTCGGCGTCGGTCGTTGCCAGGAGCTGGTCCATCAGGGCATCCGCTGCCGGGTCACTGAAGCCACCGAAGTTGCTGTCTGACGCGGAGTCGAACAGCTGAGGAACGCCGAGCACTCCAGCACCGACGGTGCTCCAGCCAAAGATGAAGGCATCCCAGGTCTCGGGAAGTGCGAGGGCGTCGCCCCACTGGTCGGCCGGAAGGCCACCGTCAACGACGATGAAACCGGCTTCAGCAGCCGAAGCCTGAATGGCCAGGAACGCGTCGACCCTGTTGGTGTTGGCGTTGCTGTAGGCCAGCCGAACTGTCGGTGTGGCACCGGCGAGCAAGGCGGTAGCACCAGAAATGTCAACCGTGTCGTAGGCGTCTGAGCCGTTGGTCGAGGTGGCCTCGTCGTAGCCATTCACGCCCGGGAAGAAGATCTGAGAGTTGAGCAGTTCGGCTTCTGGGTCGAGCGGGCGAATGATCGCGTCGAGAATCTGTTCGCGCGGGATGGTCTTCAGGAAGGCCTCCCGCACATTGGCGTCGGCGAAAACTCCACCGGCGGCAAAGTTCAGGTCGACGTGGTCGTAGCTGCCGGTATCGCCGGTCAGCACCTTGACACCGGTGAGAGCCTCAAGCGACGACAGCGTGTCCGCCGATGCCTGTGGGTTGATGATGTCAACCTCACCGTTCTGCAACGCCTGAACCTGAGCGTTCGCGTCGGCGATGAACCGCACGACGATCTGGTCGATGCCGACAGGCGCCAAGTCGCCGGTGTAGGTGTCGTTGACGGAGAGAGTGACCGACTGTGCCGGGTCCCACGATGAGACCACGAACGGGCCGGACGACAGGTACAACGAGGAATCGCTCGGGAGCGACGAAGTCGCGTAACCATTGTTCCAGAAATCAGCGACGGCCCGCAGGTCTGCGTTGGTCTCGACCGGAGCGTCGACGTTGCCCTCGGTTGCGGCTTCCAGAATAGCGATCATGCCATCCGGCTCGAAGCCGGCCTGCTCGGCCAGCACGTGCGCCGGAACGCTCATCGGTGAGAACAACGTCCAATCGGCATAGGGACCGGAGTAGGTGACGGTGATCGACTTGCCGTCATCTCCGACCTCGGGGAACGCCATCTGGTCGAGGCCGGTCGTGCTGCCGGCCGGGCTGAAGTAGGTCGTGCCGATGGTGGCTTCAGCATCGGCGTCATCGAAGTAGCCGGACTGCGCGGCCCAGCCAAGGAGCATGTCATCGGCGTCGATGGATTCCCCGTCGGACCAGACAACGTCGTCATTGACGGTGTACTTGACCGACAGCGGGTCTTCAGAAAGGAGCTCGACCGTGCCGAACCCCTCGTCATACACCAACGAAGCGGTGTCGTCGAGGTGAAAGAAGTCCCCCTGGGTGAAGTAGTCAAGCTGGTTGTTGATGTCGACGTTTCCGTCTGCCGTCCCGGTGTTGAACGAGCTGAGCTCGTTGACCTCGGCAATGCGCACGGTTCCGCCGGACTCCGCGGGCGTTTCGAGGTCATCAGTAGTGGTGCAACCCGCCAAGAAAAGCGAAGCGACACCCGCTATTGCGCCGGCCACGGCCAGGCGCTTTACGTGTGGTGTTGAAATGAACAAATTTTCCTCCTGTGCAGTGTGTGTGCAAATGACGGCGGCGCATTTTTTTGTCGCGCCGCCGCCCTGGTGGTGCTTCGACCCTAGGGCGGCTGTAGTGCGCCAAACGAGCAAGGTACGAAACGTTACACACTGGTAACTCAAATACACGCTTTCTATGAATTATTCTCATAAAAAAGACAAAATATCTGTATATTGCTCCCAAGCACTCCCGTTTTGCGGGCGCGCTGAGATATAATACAGGCCGGTTTAGCGTTGCGGTCGGCGAGGCTTACAAACGGTTCGCGCTTTTTGCACACTCTGCGACGAAAAACGATTTCGTCGCAGAAGCTAGAACACGCTCCAGGCTTGACTACTCGTCGATCCCCGCAGCCAGCAACTCGCGACGCAGCTCCCGGCGGGCACGCTGTTCGGCCGGATCGGAGAACGGAGCGGTCGCGAGCAGCCGCTGGGTGTACGGGTCTTTCGGGTAGCGCAGAATCTCGTCTCGAGTGCCGGTTTTCACGATGCGGCCGTGGTGCATTACGGCAATTCGATCGGCGAGCACGTCGATGACCGCGAGGTCGTGGGTAATGAACAGGCAGGCGAAGTCCACCTGCTTCTGCAGCGACTGTATGAGTTGGAACACGCGAGCATGCACCGACACGTCAAGGGCGCTGGTTGGTTCTTCAGCAATGAGCATCTTCGATTCGAGCGAGAGTGCGCAGCCGGTGAATCTCCTCCGGTTAGCCTTCGAGAGGTCATGTTCGGCCACATTCAGCCTGCTCTCGGTGATCGACAGCAGCGCGATGGCCGCACAACCGAGCGTGGTCTTGCCGGAGCACATCTCACCCCGTTACCTTGTTTGTAACCTCGGATGGTGTGAGTATCTGAGGGAGTTGGCCTGTCGGGTCCGGCATGA